>JAJRWO010000026.1 GCA_024276775.1 Gammaproteobacteria bacterium
CACCAATGCTGGTGAGTTGCTCTAATCTCATGATCGTTTTCATCCTATGATCATGAGCGACATCAATCGCTATTTCAGGCTCATTTTATAGTGGAAACACTTTCGCCCCGTTCAGGCTCATTTCATATTGGAAAAGACTGGGGCTGGTGTTGGGTAAAACTTTAGGCTAAAATACGCCCTCTTTTGGGCCGTTAGCTCAGTTGGTAGAGCAGTGGACTTTTAATCCATTGGTCCCGCGTTCGAGTCGCGGACGGCCCACCATATATTAAAAGCCGGGTAGCTGCATAGCTTCCGGCTTTTTTATTTGCTCAGCGAAGCTGGCAAACCCGTCCACTTGAAAGAAAGTGGAGTCACCCCGACTAAGGGGAAGATAAGATGAACCCGTAGTAGTGATTAAGGCTCGGCTTGTGAAAGGCAGCAATGGTATGGGGGATAAAACTGAGCGGATCATCAGCATGAAGTCTGATGGCGTCAATTGATTTTTGCTGTCTCGATCAGTCCATACAGGCTTGCGTTGATAAAAACGCGTGAGTCATGAATTTTGTCATGACGCCGCGAGCGGTGATTAGTCAAAATGGCTGACAATTTCATCCAGTCGTCGTCGAGTTGTTGGCTCGGGTAGCTCAGCAGGATAACCTAGCGCCAGCATGGCAATAGGTGTCAATCCTATTTTGAGTTCGATGATTTTTTTTACTTCGACTTCATCAAAATAGCCGACCCAGGTTGAGGCCATGCCGGCAGCAACAACGGCTAATTGGGCATAGGCGGCGGCGATTGTTGTGTCTTGAACGGCGTAAAGATTGCGACCGCGATCACCATATTTTTCCGCTGAACGATCTGGTTCGGCACAAAATATCAGGCAGATTGGTGCTTCGCTGATAAAACTCTGGCCTTGGGCGGCAGCTGAAAGTGCCAGGCGTTTTTTGGTATTACTGACAACGATTATTTTGTAGGCTTGCAGGTCACCTGCTGATGGTGCGCTACAGGCGGTCTCAATGATGGCGTTGAGGTTTTCTTTTTCAACCGGCAGGTCACTTTGGTAACTGCGTACCGAGTGGCGATGACGTACTGTTTCAAAAAAGTCCCACATACTTTTCTCCTTCAGTGTCTCCGGCAGCCTGGTCGGCTCTAGCCTAACTCGTTGATGGCCTCATGTTCCGGATAGTTTAGTTTAAATACCTTAAAAGTGTCGTTGGCCAGATCATTGATGCCAAGTTGGCGGTAGGCCTTGATGATGATAATAAGAGCATCTGGAACTGCAGGTGTTTGTGGATAGTTCTCCAACGCATATTGGGCCCGTTTAACAGCGGATAAATAAGCCCCACGACGGAAATAGTAGTTAGCTGTATGCAGCTCATATTCAGCCAACCTATTGCGTATATCGAGCATACGCTGTTTGGCATCATTGACATATTGGCTGTTGGGATAACGTTTGATTAAATCCTCAAAGTGATGAAAGGCATCCTTGGCCGTTTTGGGTTGACGCTTGCTAAAGTCCAGCCCCAGAGTTAAGTCCAGCGTGTTCATGCCGCGTTCGAAGCTGATCAGACCGCGCAAATAATAAGCATAATCAACACCTTGGGCGCGAGGGTAAAGCTTGATGTAACGGTTTGCTGCGGCAATGGCAGAGTCGGGTTCGTCGTATTTGTAATAGGCGTAGGCAACGTCTAGCTGGGCCTGTTGTGTGTAAGGACTGAAGGGATGATGAATCTCCAGGTCTTCATAATGTTTGATCGCCGTTTGGTAATCCTTTATCGACATGGATTCCTGAGCTTGGTTATAAAATTTCGAGGCTGGCCATTTGGCTGGATCGCTGGTCGATGCACAGCCAATAAGCAGGGATAAAAACAGGGCGGATATCAGTTTTGTTAATGAGGACATTGGTTTGTTCCGGGACTTCTGGAGATGTTGTTGCTTAATGGCATGTTCTCGAATCATTGTCAGGTTAGCATAGTGGCATTGTCTTGTCTTTGTCATTCGGGCGGCTGTCAATTAAATTTTGCAAGTGCTCATATTCCCGTCTGGCAGAGTAAGCTGGATGCTGATCGGCTTGTTGCAGTAGACAAAAAGCGGGTTTTAAATGAGCAAAAATATCCCGCAGCCGTTTAAAAAAAACATAGAGTATAATCATCTACTATACACTATTTAGGTATACTCCCTTGCTCAGTTATCGTCATTCATACCATGCCGGCAACCATGCCGATGTTCTCAAACATATTGTCATCATTGAAATTTTTGAGCATTTACTCAAAAAAGACAGCCCGTTTGAATACATTGATACTCATTCCGGTGCTGGTTTATATAACCTTCATTCAGAGTATGCCGAAAAGCGCAAGGAGTACAGCAAAGGTATTGCTAAACTAAAGTCTAAAGCGTGGCCAGAGCTTTGCAGTTACTTCAAGGTGCTGGCCAAACACAACCCAGAAGATGAGCTGAATGACTACCCCGGATCACCGCTCATTGCCATGGAATACCTTCGCAACAAGGACCGTGGCTGGTTTTATGAGCTGCATTCCAAGGATGTTGAAATACTCAAACAAAATACGGCCAACAACAAACGTATCAAAGTAATGTTTCAAGATGGTTTTGTTGGCCTGTTATCTTTGCTGCCTCCTGCCTCGCGACGTGGCCTGGTTTTGATCGATCCATCTTATGAAATCAAAACTGACTACGAGCGTGTGTTTGAAGTTATCGTCAAGGCTTATAAAAAATCAGCCACATGCATCTATGCCCTTTGGTATCCGGTGGTTGATCGCAATTATATCAATCAGCTAGAAAAAAAGTTTATCAATAGCGGTATTAAAAAAATACAGCGATTTGAACTCGGCATAAGTGCTGATCTGCGCAATAGTGGCATGACTGCCAGCGGTATGATTGTGATTAACCCACCTTGGCAACTGCGTGGAAAAATGTCGCGGTTATTGCCCCGGCTGGTGGAAACTCTGGGTGAGAGTAAAGGTGCCTTTTTTAAGTGTGATGAGTTAGTCGGGGAGTCACTAAGAAATGGAAATCATATTGTGAAAACACCTCATTCGGCATAACCCAGTGCGATATACAGATTAACAGCGTTGATGGATGGTACTCACAGCGTCGAGTCTGACTCATTTTCCTGTCCGTCCTGTTTGCTCCATTCGCGCCGATTGATGGCGTAGCCGCTGATTTTGCCGATGAAGGGCAGAGCCAACATGCCCGGCAGCCAGGTGGCCCATTTAGGTTGGCGGTATTTGTGGATGCCGATGGTCATGTTTGTGTGGCCGGCGCGGGGTTGGGCGATGTAGGTGCCGAAGAGCCGATCCCAGATCGACAGGTTAAAACCGAAGTTGCTGTTGGTTTCGTTGTCTTCCACGGAGTGGTGTACCCGGTGCATGTCGGGGGTAACGACGAACAGCCGAACGATGCGATCAAGCCATTGGGGCAGACCGACGTTGCCGTGATTGAACATGGCCATGGCATTGAGTATGACCTCAAAAATCACGACGGCGACCACTGGCGCGCCTAGTACCACGATGGTGGCGAATTTGATCAGCATGGAAAGAATAATTTCAATGGGATGGAAACGTGCGCCGGTGGTGACGTCATAGTCAAGATCGGCATGGTGAACCCGGTGCAGTCGCCACAGCGTTGGCACGGCATGCACCAGCACATGTTGCAGATAGATGATGAAATCCATTGCTACCACCGAGACTAGAATGGCGATAGGCGGGGTAAGCTCATAGTAGTTGAGCAACCCCCAGCTATTTTCAGCGGCAAAGACAGCGACACCCACTGCCGCTGCGGGAAAGAGCAGGCGGATAATAAAACTGTTGAGAAATACCAGTCCCAGGTTATTGACCCAACGTATTGTCCTGGAGATTGTGAGTTGCCGGCGCGGGGCTTTTATTTCCCACCATGCCATTAGCGCGAAGATGCCAAAAAAGAAGACCAGGCGAATGGCCAGTTCATACCGGGTTACAAAGTCCGCGAACGTCATTCAGGGGTTCTCCAGAAGGATTGTCCATGTCAACCTAAATCTGCAAGCATGATCATTTGCAATATTTAGGTTCCACGTAAATTAAAAATTCGTTTAATCCATTTTTTCGTCGTTGGTGTTAATCCCTCTTTCATTCTTGCGTCAGCAACACGGCGATTGATTTGCGCCAGGGTGGGGTAGATGTGGATGACGCTGGACAGGTCTGCTGCCGTCATTCCCTTGGCGATGGCGAGCACATATTCATGGATCAGCTCCCCGGCATGGGGGCCAACGATGGCGGCACCCAACAGTTTGCCCTTGGGATTGGTAATGATCTTGGCAAAGCCTTCGGTGGTGCCATCGGCTTTGGCTCTGTCCATATCCTGAAATGGAAAACGGTAGACCTTGTGGCGAACGCCTTGCTGTCGGGCCTCAGTTTCAGATAGGCCTACCCGCGCCAGTTCGGGGTCTGAAAATGTCGCCCAGGGAATGACCTTTGTTTCGACCTTGGCAGGTAGGCGGAAGATAGTATTGCGCAATACCACGCCGGCATGGTGTTCGGCCATGTGGGTAAATTGGGGGCCGCCAACCACATCGCCGGCGGCAAAGATGCGTTTGTTGCTGGTGCGCAGTCGGGCATCGGTGATGATGCGGCCATTCTTCAGATTGATATTAGCCTTTTCCAACGCCAGTTTTTCCAGGTTGGGTTGACGCCCAGTGGCCACCAGCAGGTGGGTGGCGTTGATGGTTTTTTCATTGCCCGCGGGGTCTAGTAGCGTCAGGCGAATATCTGTCTTTGTTCCCTCAACCCTGGCCGGGCTATGTTCGGTCAGCAGTTGCACGCCTTCCTGCTGTAATTGCTTGGCCACCACCTCGGCCATGTCCGGATCTTCTCTGGGCAGGATTTGTGGGCCACGTTGTACCAGGTAGACCTTGCTGCCAAGGCGGCCAAAGGCCTGCGCCATTTCAATGCCTATGGGGCCGCCGCCAATGACGATCAGGCTGTCAACGGCTTCACGCAGGTCGAATACCTCCTCATTAGTCAGGTAGGGAGTGTCTTCAATGCCGCGAATGGCAGGGATGGCGGCGCGTGAACCAGTGGCAATAACAAAGTGTCTGGCTTGAATGTCGCGGCCATTCACTGTGAATGTGTGTGAATCCGTAAACTGTCCGGCACCGAGAATGACATCAACGCCCAATTCACGGAAGCGTTCCGGGCTATCGTGCGGTTCGATGCTTTTGATGACGCTGGCAACGCGCTCCATGACGGCGCTGATGTCTGTGCTGGGTGTGTGGCTGGGAATGGCAAACTTGTCGGCATGAGTCATGGTGTGAACGACGCGGGCTGATTGCAGCAGGGTTTTGCTGGGGATGCAGCCGTAATGAAGGCAGTCGCCCCCCATTTTGTGTTTTTCAACCAAGGCGACCTTGGCACCGAGTGACGTGCCGCCTGCGGCAATCACCAGTCCGGCGGCACCCGCACCAATGACGCAAATATCAAATTCGGTTTTGTTCATATTAGCCTGCGGGCCTCACCCTTATTTTTTGTGCATGTGTTTGTACACATATGGTCGAATTTTACTGTCTAACCTTACATTAGCCTGTGTGAGGCAGGCAAACTGGGTTATTATTTACCTCAAGTGGGTGTTGGTCGATATAGTCAATTATTGGGGAGTATTTATGACATTGAATAAAAACAGGATGCTAACGCCTGCCAACATAGATGAATTACTAAAAATGCTGGTGGATGAGGAAGCTTCGGATTTATTTATTACCGAGGGAACATCGCCCAGCCTGAAAGTGAGTGGCAGTATCGTATCGTTATCTGAATGGCCGCTGAGTTCCGAACAGGTTCAAGCGTTGGTGTTCGGTATTATGACGCCGGAGCAGATTAACGACTTTGAAGAAAATCTGGAATTAAATTTCGCCATTCAGAAGCCAGGGCTGGGTCGTTTTCGTGTCAATGTTTTTCAGCAGCAAAATGAAATTGGTATGGTGGTTCGTCGCATCAATACTACGATTCCCAGTATTGAAGAACTGAGTCTACCGGCACAATTAAAAGACCTGGCAATGGGTAAACGGGGGCTGATATTGGTGGTCGGGGCTACCAGCTCAGGAAAATCATCGACTTTAGCGGCGATGATTGGCCATCGTAATCAATACAGCCAGGGGCATATTGTCAGTATTGAAGATCCGATTGAATTTTTACATCGTCCTAGTGGCTGTATCATTACCCAGCGTGAGGTAGGCATTGATACTCATTCATATGCTGCAGCGCTGAAAAACACGTTGCGTCAGGCCCCGGATGTCATCATGATTGGCGAGATTCGCAGTCGTGAAACCATGGAACATGCGATTGCTTTTTCTGAAACGGGCCACTTGGTGGTGTCAACACTGCACGCCACCAATGCCTCGCAGGCCCTGGATCGGGTGATTAACTTTTTTCCAGACGAACGTCGGTCACAATTGTTAATGGATCTTTCCTTGCATTTGAAGGCCATCGTTGGCCAACGTTTGATTCCTAGTGCTCATGGTCGGCGTCGATGTGTGGCGGTTGAGGTGATGCTTAATAGTCCTCTGGTGTCGGATTTGATTCTGCGCGGTGACACCCATTTGCTGCGCGATGTGATAAAAAAATCGGCTCAGCAAGGTATGAAGACCTTTGACCAAGCGTTGTTTGATCTTTATAAAGAAGGCAGTATCAGCCATGATGATGCCATTATGTATGCTGATTCGCCTAATGAAATTCGCCTGATGATCAAACTGGGGGACAGACTGAATCCTGGCGATTTGACCTCGGCCATGCAGGGCGTGACCTTTGATAGTTCAGATACAGGTAGTAAGGCTGGTGGCAAGGTTTTTCATCGTGACAACAACCGCGCTCACAGCACCCGGCCAAGGCGTAAGTAAAGAACCGGGTGTTTTGAAAAGGGCTATTGATGGCATTTTTTTCTACTTGGGTTCTGTCAGCACGAGTACGCCCGGCAGGATTTAAGTCATACACACTTGAAAACTGTTTTGCCCAGCAGTAGAGTATGAACGATTTGGCCTTTCATCTCCCAGTCACGAAATGGCGTGTTGTGGCCGCGACTCAGCAGGTTTTCAGGACTCACTTTCCAGTATCTTTCAGGGTCAATGATGGTGATGTCAGCGTCTTTGCCGGGACTGAGTGTGCCACTATCAAGCCCTGCAATTCTGGCCGGGCCAATGGTCACCCGGGCAATGGCATCGAGCAGCGAAATGCGGCTTTCGTTGGCCAGCCTGAGGGTTAAAGGCAATAGGGTTTCCAGGGCTGATATTCCTGCTTCTGTCTGGCTGAAGGGGTTGAGCTTGGCATCGATCTCATGAGGTTGATGATCGGAGCAGATGGCGCTGATGTTGTTTTGACAGACACCTTCACGCAGCCCCTGCATGTCGCGTTGATCGCGCAGCGGTGGGCGGACATGGCATTGGCTGTCGAATTCGCCGATGTCCATATCGGTCAGAAAGAGCTGGTGGGCAGCCACATCGACAGTGACCGGCAGGCCATCGAACTGAGCTCGGGCAATCATCTGTATGGCCTTATGGGTGGATATATGGCAAAAGTGGGCATGCACACCTGTCGCGGAAATCAGGGCCAGGTCGCGGGCCACCGCGACGGTCTCGGCCGCTTCAGGGATGCCAGGTAAACCCAGGCGGGTGCTGATAGCGCCTTCATGAACACAACCGGCATGGCGTAGGCTGGGATCTTCGGAAAACAGGAACAAAGTCAGGTCAAAGGTGGCGGCATATTCCATAATACGCTTCATGATCAGTGGGTTTTTTATGGGCGTCAGGGCGTTGCTGATGCCGATACAGCCAGCGGCCTTAAGGGCGGCCATTTCGCTGATGTTTTCACCTTGTAGGTGCTGAGTAGCCGCGCCGAGACTGTAGACTTTGGCGTAGCCTGCATCGATGGCCTTTTTCCGTATTAGTTTGGCAACGGCCGGGGTATCGATGATGGGGTCGGTATCGGGGGGGATCACCAGTGAGGTTATTCCTGCGGCGGCGGCGGCGCGGGTTTCAGAGGCAATGGTGGCCTTGTGTTCCAGTCCAGGTTCGCGCAGGCGGGCCGACAGGTCCACCAGACCGGGGCAGACCAGTTGGTTGCTGGCGTCGATTTCCTGGTCGGCGCTAAAGCCGTCTAACTGATCTGCAACAGCACTGATTTTACCGGCAGTAATATAGACATTGGTAATTTCATCAATGTGATTGGCTGGATCGATGACACGGCCATTTTTAATCAGGATACGCATTAGCTCGTTCCTCCATCTGCATGACTGCCAAGGCAGGTGGACATCACCGCCATGCGTACTGCAATACCGTGGGTGACTTGTTGCAGGATGACCGAGTGTGGCCCATCGGCAACGCTGGATTCGATTTCGACGCCGCGATTAATGGGGCCTGGGTGCATGACGATGGCGTCAGGTTTGGCGCTTTTCAGTCGTTCTTGAGTGAGACCGTAAAGCTGGAAATATTCGTGTTCGCTGGGTAGTAGTTCACCCTCCATACGCTCGTTTTGCAGCCGCAGCATGATAATAACATCGATATCATTTAAGCCTTTATCGAGATCGTGATAGACGTGCACGCCAAGGGCTTCCACATCTTTAGGTATCAGGGTTTTGGGCGCAATAACACGTACCTCAGTTACCCCAAGGGTTGTTAGCGCATGGATTTGTGAGCGGGCGACGCGTGAGTGCATGATGTCGCCAACGATGGCCACCTTGAGCGGGTAAAAGTCCCCCTTGACGCGACGAATGGTAAACATGTCAAGCATGGCTTGGGTTGGGTGAGCGTGGCTGCCGTCACCGGCGTTGATGACACTGATGTGCGGCGCGACATGATTGGCAATAAAGTGGGCTGCACCACTGCCTGTATGGCGCACCACAAACATATCGCAGTGCATGGCTTGCAGGTTGTGCAGAGTGTCGAGCAGGGTCTCTCCCTTTTTGGTGGCTGAGGCGGCGATGTTCAGGTTCAATACGTCAGCCGAGAGGCGCTTGGCCGCCAGCTCAAAGGTGGTGCGGGTGCGGGTACTGGCCTCGAAAAACAGATTGACAATGGTCTTGCCGCGCAACAGCGGAACCTTTTTCACTGTTTGATCGGTGACGCCGCTGAGGGATTCGGCGGTGTCGAGAATATCCACCAGCATCTGTCGTTTGAGTCCTTCAATAGTGAGAAAGTGCCGCAGTTGCCCCTGGTTATTTAACTGGATATTGCGTCGAATCATACCGTCTGGTTCCTGTTATGTACTGTTTTTATTAGCAACAAGCAGGCTGAGTGGCTCAGGGCCTTGTAACTTGACGTTTTCGCCGCTGGCCAGGTTCATCTTCAGGCCGACAACGTTGGCTTCGATGGGTAGCTCACGTTCGCCACGGTCGATCAGCACCGCCAGGCTGACACTGGCAGGGCGGCCATAGTCAAATATTTCATTAAGGGCGGCGCGAATGGTGCGCCCGGTGTGGAGTACGTCGTCGACCAAAATGACGTGACGGTCATCAACATTGAAGGGCAGGTGCGAGGGTTTGACCTGTGGGTTCATGCCGATGCGGCTGAAATCGTCGCGGTAAAAAGAAATGTCCAGGTGCCCCAGGGGTTCTTGCAGTGCCAGTTGTTGGTGCAGGCGTTCGGCTACCCAGACACCACCGGAGTGGATGCCAATCATGAGTGGATCGTCAACCCTTTGTGAGGATAAGTGTTGTGTCAGCCGTTTGGCTAGATGATTGAGTAATTTGTCAATATCGACAGTTTGGGTCATGACCGTTTCCTGATGACGCTACAAATAACGCGGGGGTTATTGTACCGATATATTCGGTCTAATGTCAGGTGCTTGCTGTGCCATCAAACCATGATTGAATGATTAGGCTGGCGGCCACTTGATCGATGGCCTGTTTGACGCTAGATTTTTTCAACCGGCCATTGCGGCGTGCTTTGACGACGATCTCTTCTGCCTCGATAGAGCTAAAGCGTTCATCCACCAACTCTACCGGTAGTTGGTAACGGCCATGGAGCCGGTTGGCAAAGCGTCGTGCAGCAATGCTCATTTCCTGCTCTCCGCCATCCTCGGTCAGTGGCAGGCCGATGAGTAGCAGTTCAGGATGCCATTCTTCAAGCAAGCGACTGAGGTGATCCCAGTCGGGCTTGTTTTGTCTGACAGCGACGGTATCAAGTGGCCGGGCAGTGGCGGTCAGTTGTTGGCCGATGGCAACGCCAATGCGTTTGCTGCCGTAATCAAATGCCATGAGGGTATTGAGGCTCATGCGTGGCCGACATCATCAGACAAAAATTGCAGATCAACCCCTAGTAGTGAGGCGGCGTTATGCCAGCGTTTGTCAATGGTGGTCTTGAAAATGATTTCAGCTGAGGCGGAGACGCTGAGCCAGATATTTTGAGCCAGCTCTTCTTCCAGTTGTCCCGCGCCCCAGCCAGCATAACCCAGCGCAACCAGACACTCTTTCGGGCCATCATGCCTGGCAATGTCTTTGAGTATATCGCTGGAGGTGGTGAGGACAATGTCATCAGAGATAAGTAAACTGTTCTGCCAGTTTTTACTGGGACTATGCAAGATAAAGCCACGATCCTGTTGTACCGGCCCACCAAAATAGACCTGTTGTTGTCCCCGTGTCTCATTGTCGCAGTTGATTTCCAGTTGTTCCAGAATGTCCCCCAGCGTCATGTTCATGGGTTGGTTAATCATGACCCCCATGGCACCTTTGGCATCGTGCTGGCAGATATAGGTGACGCTGTGAAAAAAGTTGGGGTCGTCCAGTTGTGGCATGGCGATGAGAAAGTGATTGGTCAGGCAGATGTCATTCATATTGTTTTAGTTTGTTGTGTTATCGCGTGCTTAATTGGTTGCCGGAGGTGAATTGCCAGGTGCGGGTGATATGCAATACATCAGTGTCTTTTAACATTTGTTTCGGCAGTGGTGCGTAGGGTGAGGCCAGACGGACAATGCGGATGGCGGCATCATCCAGTACTTTGTGGCCGGATGATCGCAGGACATTGATTTCACGAATAGTACCGTTGGTATTGATGGCAACATCCATGACCAGACTGCCCGACAGACCGATGCGTTTGGCGGCATCTGGGTAGTTCAGGTTGCCAATCTGTTCTATCTTGCGTCGCCAGCTATCAAGATAAGCGGCATCACGAAATGATTGGGTGCTAGCAGAAATAAAACGGTGTTTTTCCTTTTTTGAATAGACTTCGAATGATTCTTTGATTTCGGCAGTCAGGCGGGCTATCTCCTGGCCACGCTTGATTAATTCCGCCGATGTCGTCTCTTCAGCCTGTTGCTTGTCCGGGTTTTCCAGGGCGAAGACTTGGTGGGTGGATTGTTGCTGTGTCAATACGTCTTTCTGGGTGATAGGGGTTTGGTTTCTGGTTTGCTCGGGCGTCAAGACATCTGAGTCGCCATCAAAGGGGATGGGTAGGTTTTGTGCCGCCTCAGTGGTGCGAGGTGTCTTTTTGTCGCTTGTATTGCCCATGCCGGTCTGATCTTCCTGAGCCAGAAAATCAGCATCTTCAGGTTTTTCGGAATCATTTTTTTCGACCAGGATCACTTCCAATGTCGGCAGTGGTGATTCTTTAGAAAATGGATCAGTAAAATCAAAACCAACTCCTAGAATCAAAACGGCATTAAGGGCAATAGACAGGAACAGGGTGAAGATCAAGCGGTCACTGGCTGAAATTTTGGCACTGGTAACGGTTGTACTCATGATTCGATTTGTTGTTCCCTTAGTCTATTGAGGATGTGGTTAGCAATTATGCCACTGCCGATGCCGAATACAATGGCAACTGTAATGAGTATCGGCAGTAAGTGGAATAATCCTTGATGCGGGATAAACAGGCTATACGCGACGAAAAATTGCGCCGACATATGGGCCATTGCGGCCAACAGACTATAACCCACTGCGCTGAACTCCACTGGCAGGCGGCAGGCTAACCCCAGTACGATGACGCTGGCCATGGCTCCGCTCATGCTGAGAACGAAGCTGGGTGAGAGAAAAGTGCCAAGCAGGATGGATCCAACCAGAACTCGCAAGGTGGCTACCCATGCTGCGCAACGCCAGCCGTACTGCATGAGACAGATAATGGTGATGATGTTGGCCAGTCCAGGCTTGATGCCAGGAATGGGGCTGGGCAGGGCACTTTCGGCAATATGAATGGTGATAGCAAGGGCGGCGAGCCAGGCGATACGTTGATCTTCGCGTGTGGTTTGAATGCTTAACTTCATTGTTCCAGTGTAGCGAAAAGCAATCAGGCAAAGGGGGTTATTTTGCCTGTGGTCAATAAATTGCGGCGGCTCAAAATCGGGGTTTAGAAATTGGGCGCTGGGCCGATCTATTGTCTGCCAATACTTTGAAAGGGGATTTCCGATGAGCCAGTTTATGCAGTCTGTTGATGAGCGTACCCAAATGGCGGGTGCTAATCGTCTTGAAATATTGCTGTTTAGCCTGGGATTTGATCAAAAAACCGGTCGCGAAGAAGTCTTTGGAATCAATGTCTTCAAGGTGCGAGAGGTGTTAAATGTGCCTGAAATCACCCGTGCGCCCGATGTGGCTGAGGGAATTGAGGGCATGGTCAGCTTGCGTGGGGAAATGGTTCCAGTGATCAGTCTGGCCCATTTTTGCGACATGAATGTCGAGGAAAAGCCGAACATCCTGATTATCAGTGAATACAACAAGACACTGTTAGGTTTGTTGGTGCATTCGGTCGAGCATATCTTGCGCATGGAGTGGAGCCAGATCAAGGCGCCACCTCCGATAATGGCAAATCGCCTCGGGGGTTTGCTGACGGCGGTATCCGAGCTGGAGGATAATCGTATTGTCATGATTCTGGATGTTGAAAAGGTATTGGCCTCCGTATCCCTGAACAATGAGGACGAGGAGAGAATGTTCCGCGAGATTGAAATCATTGAGACCCCCAAGATGATTCTGTTTGCGGATGACTCATCGGTGGCACGCAAACAGATTTCCAAGACACTGGATGCGATGGGGGTTAAATACATCAGTGCCAAAAATGGTCTGGAGGCCTGGGAAAAGATCAAAGAGTTGGCTGACAGAGCAACGGCCAACGGGGTTGATCTTAAAAATCACATTCAAGCGGTGTTAACTGATGTGGAGATGCCGGAGATGGATGGTTATGTATTGACCAAAAAAATCAAGGAAGATTCGCGCTTGAAAGGCATTCCAGTGATAATGCATTCGTCGCTTTCCGCTGATGCCAATATCTCCATGGGTAAGGCTGTGGGGGCGGATTTTTATATCCCCAAGTTTAACCCGGAAGACTTAAGCAAGATGATGTTCCAGGTCTTGACTGACGACGCTAGCAAAAACAGCTAAAAATTCACTGCATCAAAACGCTGGTCGCGACCCATTATCTGCACCGTTACCCCGTTCGGCAAGCAAGCTGCCAGTTGACCATCCTTGTTCAGCCAACCGGCCATGACGCATTGCTTGCCCTGGCAGGGGCTATCAATAAAACGTACTTGTCGGTCTTTTATGTCAATGATGCTCGTGCCCAGCGCACCTTCTATTGTTAATTGTTTATCCTGATCCAGCGGCAGTGTGGTGTCTTCACTATTGGTACTGCGAATCAGTACCACTTCACCTTGAGAACGATTGCCCCAGAACTCGATGTATAAAAACGGCAGCAGCAAAACGGCTAGCACGATGACGACTTTGTCTGCCCGAGTCATGGCACGATAATGGTTTTGATTGGTTGGTCGTGGACTTCAAAATGAATACGCCGGCTCATGGCTTCAGTCATGTGGATTGTGCCTGTGGCATCAATCAACATCACTTCTTCAATGCCCATGGCTCGGGCTGTTTCACGCCACTGTGTCGGCCCGGCAATAAATACTGCTGTGGCAGCGGCGTCGGCAGTGCTGGCATCACGGTGGATGATGGTGGCAGAGCGGGTTCCTTGTGCCGGGCGGCCTGTGCGCGGGTCGATGATGTGGTGAAAACGCTGACCCTGATATTTAAAGTAACGTTCGTAATCCCCCGAGGTAAAGACGCTTTCATCGCCGCGGGTTTCCAGTGAGGCAATGACACCCGCTTGGCGTGGATGACGAATACCGATGCGCCAGGGATGTCCGCCCTTGTCGCCAATGGCACGCAGGTCGCCGCCGGCATTGATGATGGCATTGTCGATGCCCATACGGCGCAGTTCATCAATCCCCTGGTCAACGGCATAACCCTTGGCATAACCGCCGACATCGATCATGACGGCCGGGTTGATGGTGCTGAGCTGATTGTCGTTTAGGATCAGTTCGCTCATCCGGGCACCGGCGTTAACCAGTGTCTCAATATTGCTCGAAGCAGGTGGCGCGCCATTCGGTCGTTCGTGACTGTGAAAGCCCCATAGGGCGATTAACTTGCCAGCGGCAGGGTTGAACAGATCGTTGCTTTGCCTGGCCAGAGTGATGCCGGTTTGGATAAGCTGTCGCTGTTTCGGCCCCAGGGAAATAGTGCTGCCCGCTGCCAGTTGTTGATTGATATAGGTCAGCTTACTGGGCTGCCAGGCGTGCCAGTCGTGATGAATGGCCTCCATTTTATTGCTGACAGCGGTGACGGCCTTGGCGGCGATTTTATCATCGACACCATAGATGGAAATATCCACCAGGGTGCCCAGAGCCAACACTTGTTGTTGGTGAATCTGCGGCTGTTGTTCGCAGCCGCTGATCAATAGCAGAGAAAAAGAGATCACCACGAAGAACATGAAGGGTCTTTTTGAGAGGTGCTGCTTAGGATTGTGTTTGCTCATTAAATATTTCAGCGTTGTCCCAGGTGTGCAGCCGACGTTGTGAATGTTCGTTAGCTCAGTTTTTCGGCAATGCAGTCCATCAGTGCGCCACCGATGTCGAGTCCAAACTGGGCGTCCAGCTCACGGATGCAAGTAGGGCTGGTGACATTGATTTCGGTCAGATAGTCACCGATAACATCCAGACCCACAAACAGCAGGCCTTTTTGTTTCAGGCTTGGGCCGACCTGGGTGCAGATCCAGCGGTCGCGTTCACTTAATGGTACGCCTTCACCACGGCCACCAGCAGCCAGGTTGCCGCGGGTCTCACCTTTAGCGGGGATACGCGCCAGGGCGTAGGGCATGGGCTTGCCGTTAACCAGCAAAATACGTTTATCGCCGGCGGTGATTTCGGGAATGAAGCGTTGCGCCATAATATATTGCTGGCCGTATTGGGTCAGGGTTTCCAGCGCAACGCTGATATTGGGGTCGCCGTGCTTGAGGCGGAAGATAGACGCGCCACCCATGCCATCCAGCGGCTTGATGATGATGTCGCCGAATTCATGGAAAAAACCACGCAGTTGATTCATATTGCGGCTGACCAGGGTAGGCGGGCAGCACTGGGGAAACCAGGCGGTGAACAGTTTTTCATTGGCATCACGCAGGGCCTGGGGTTTGTTGACTACCAGCACGCCTTCGGCCTCGGCCAGTTCCAGCAGATAGGTGCTGTAGATGTACTGCATGTCAAAAGGCGGGTCTTTGCGCATCAGGATGACATCCAGCTCCCTGGCCGGCATCTGTTGCGGTTCGCCTAACTCAAACCCGTTGTCGGGGTCATCTTTGACCGTTACGGTCTGGGTTTGAAGGTGCAGTTTGCCATCGCGCACCGACAAGTCTTGTTGTTGCATGTAATAGAGCAGCCAACCGCGTTTTTGTGCTGCCAGCAGCATGGCCAGGCTACTGTCTTTTTTTGGATTGATGGCCTCAATGGGATCCATCACCACGCCTAATTTCACGCTCATGCCTTGTTTGCCTGTTCTGCGATTTCACGCGCCGCTGCCAGTAGCGCCAGACGGGCGACCACGCCATAGGCGTAGAAACGGTTGGGGTTGGCATCCGGGGCCTTGTTTTGATCCGGGGTGTTGCAGGGTTCGGCAAAGGCTAGGGGTTCAAAGTGCATGCCGGGGGCGTTGAGGTTTTCATTGATGCCGCGGCCGGTGTGGACACGATAAAAACCACCCACCACAAAATGATCCATCATATAGACCACCGGCTCGGCCACGGCTTGATCCGAACCCCAGGTTTCAAAAGTGTAGACACCTTCCTGCATGATGACCTGCCCAACATCCTGACCGCCCTTGGAGGAGGACATTTTGTTGCGTTGTTTACGATTTAGCGCTTTGATTTCGTCCGCAGACTGCACCGTCATGATGCCCATGCCATAGGTACCCGCATCAGACTTCACCACCACAAAGGGTTTGTCCTTCAGGCCATACTGGTCATATTTTTGCTGAATTTCTTGCAGCAATAAACTCACATGTTTGACCAGACAGTCACCGCCTTCCTGTTTTTTAAAGTCGATTTTACCGCAGTGGTGGAATAGAGGGTTAATCAGCCAGGGGTCGATCTCGATCATTTCGGCAAAGGCTTCGGCCACCTGTTTGTAGTGGGCGAAATGACCTGACTTACGGCGTTTGTTCCAGCCCAGTTCTACCGGTGGTAGAACAGGCTGAGACACATCTTGCAGAATTTTGGGAATACCGTCGGAAAGGTCGTTATTGAGCAATATCATGCAAGGGGTGAAGTCGCCAAGTTTTATCTTGTTACCATCACGCAGAACCGGTTCCAGTATTGCCTGGCGACCACTGCTCAGGTCAATGCTCATGGCTTTATCCAGGTCTGGCAACAAGGAACCAATTCTAACGTCATAGCCGGCCTTGATAATGACCTCTTGCAGAGTGGCCAGATTTTCCAGGTAGAACCGATTACGGGTGTGATTTTCGGGAATCAGCAGGATGCTACAGGCCTTGGGCATTTCGCGTTCGATGATGGATTGAATGGCCTGAACACAGAGCGGCATGAAGGCGGGATTGAGATTGTTGAACCCGGCCGGGAAGAGATTGGTGTCTACCGGTGCCAGCTTAAAACCTGCGTTGCGTAAATCCACTGAGCCATAAAAGGGTGCCGGGGTTGCCAGCCACTGCTGCCGGAACCAAGCCTCAATTTTGGCCTGGTGTTCAAGAAAATGGCTTTCTATTTTCTGTAACGGCCCCGTGAGTGAGGTCGTCAGGTGCGGGACTGCATGCAGATGTTCAATGCTCATGAGATTGTAGCCTTATTGAGTGACATGCATTTTAACTTAAATGCCAGGTGTGGAGAAATTTAGTGGCTTTTCTGTTAGCGGTTAGCGAAAAAACGCAGTTGAAACCAGAACCGTGATGAGGCCGCAATAAAATCAAAAAATCGCAGTCTTTTCCAATATGAAATGAGCCTGAACGGGGCGAAAGTGTTTCCACTATAAAATGGGCCTGAAATAGCGATTGATGTCGCTCATGATCATAGGATGAAAACGATCATGAGATTAGAGCAACTCACCAGCATTGGTGCCATCAGGCAGTTTCTCGAGGCCACGCAGGCTGTGGCCTTTAGCGTAGCCACCA
>JAJRWO010000273.1 GCA_024276775.1 Gammaproteobacteria bacterium
ATCACCTCGTGAGTGGTGTTTCGATCAACTTTTTGTGATGCAAGTTGAATCGCCGCGCTGTCAATGTTGCCGCTGTCATCTACGCCGCTGGCGTTGACCAAGGTACGAATAGTTGTCGGCGGCAAGTAGCGGCTGGATTGCAACTGACGCTGACCGCTGCTTTCCAGCACATACAGACATTCCAGCAGCAGACTGCCGGGTTTGACACCTTTTAGCTTGGCCGAGATCATGGCGGTATTGCCAAGCTCGCTGCTGAGTACCATCTCGATAGCGCCATCGGCCATAGGGTGATCCCAGGTGATGTAGTGCATGTCTTCGTTGGACAAGGCGGTTTCACGGTCGCAGGTAATAATCATGCCTTCGTCGAGCAGGCCGGGGAAGCTGGTTTGCATTTTTTCGCCAGGACGTACCAGATAGCTGTGTTGGCTGTGCTCTTCTATGTCGATACCGTAACAGTCGAACACCTGCTCCAGGTATTCGAGTAACGCCGCCGGCTGATCCTGACTGGAGGCTTTTTCGTACAGTGCCTGGGCGACACGAGGACGGCAGGAGTTGTATTCCAGTAGACGGTCGCGCCCCTTGTGCATGGCTTTATTTATTTCAAGCAACAGTATTTGGGTGGTATCGATCAGTTCTTTTAGCTCGGCGACGGCATTACTGCTAAACCGCCGCAATGCTTTTATCAGCGGTTCTTTGACTTGACTGAAAATGCTGTGACCCGCCGGACAGGTCTGTTCAAAGGCTGACAAGCCCTGTTGGTACCATTGAAACATGACCTCTTGGGCACTGTCTTGCAGGTAAGGCACATGAATCTGTATGGTGTCGGTTTGACCGATGCGGTCGAGGCGGCCAATGCGTTGTTCCAGCAGATCAGGGTTAAGTGGCAGATCGAACATCACCATGTGATGGGCAAACTGAAAATTGCGGCCTTCACTACCAATTTCGGAGCAGATCAGCACTTGACTGCCATCTTCTTCGTCGGCAAAAAAAGCAGCCGCCCGATCGCGCTCGACAATATTCATATCTTCGTGAAAGACGGCAGCATGGATGCCTTTCTTAATGCGCAGCGCGGTGGCCAGTTCGATGGCAGTGTCGGCACTGGCAGCAATCACAAGCACTTTGGCGAGATGTAGTTTTTTCAGTTGTTTGGCCAGCCAGCCAACACGCGGGTCTAACAGGGTCCAGTCGGTTTGAGCATCAATGTCACTGGCCTGATACAACAGTTCCGGGCACAGCAGTAACTGCGGTACAGACACGCCGTTATCGTTGCTTATCTCTAGCGCTTGACTGTATTCCGGCGGCAGCGGTAACGGATAGCCATGTAACTGACGCTGGGGAAAACCCTTCACCGCGGCGCGTGTGTTGCGAAACAACACCCGACCGGTACCATGGCGGTCGAGCAGGTGCTCCATCAGTTCGATACGGGATTCATGGTCAAGATCAGTGATCAGACGCTGATTGTCGCCCTCGTCAAGGGTATCGAGCAGGGTCTGACAAGCCTGTGAATCAAGTGGCTGGTCAGACAACAACTGCTCAACCGCCTCAGCAATGGGCTGGTAGCCCTGCTCTTCTTTAATAAACTCGTCGAATTCGGGAAATCGATCCGGATCGAGTAGATGCAGGCGGGCGAAGTGACTGGCCTTGCCCAGTTGTTCCGGGGTGGCGGTCAGCAGCAGCACCCCCTTGATTTCCATCGCCAGCAACTGGATCAGTTGATACTGATGGCTAGGGGCCTGTGGGGTCCATTCCAGGTGATGGGCCTCGTCAACCACCAGCATGTCCCAGTCGCCATCGGTTATCTGTTGAAAACGCTTTGGCTCAGAACAGATGAAGTTCAGGCTACACAGTGCCAACTGGGCACTGTGGAAGGGATTCTCCTGGCCACTGCTTGCCTCTATTGCCAGGCAACGATCTTCGTCAAAAATAGTGAAATGCAGGTTAAAGCGGCGTAGCATCTCCACCAACCACTGATGAATCAAACTATCGGGCACCACAATCAGGACACGTTTGGCCAGGCCAGACAGCAGTTGTTGGTGCAGAATCAAGCCGGCCTCAATGGTTTTACCCAGCCCTACTTCGTCAGCCAGCAATACCCGCGGGGCGTAGCGGTTGGCGACCTCATGAGCGATATAGAGCTGGTGTGGAATGAGGCTCGTACGAGCACCCGTCAGGCCGCGCAGGTCTGAGCGACAAATCTGTTCATGATGTTTCAGGGTTTGTTGACGCAGCTCAAACCATTTACGCTTGTCGATCTGGCCACTGAACAAACGCTCGGTGGGGCGGTTTAGCTGGATCATATTATCCAGCTCACCTTCTGGCAATTCAGCGGAGCTGCCGTCATCACGTTGACCGAGGTAGGTAATCAGACCGTCTTTTTCCGACACTGAGCCAACCGTCAGGCTCCAGCCTTCGTAAGCGCGGATACTGTCGCCTACGGAAAACTTAACCCGACTCAGCGGTGCGCTGGCGCGAGAATAGATACGGGTTTCACCTGTCGCAAGAAAGAGAATAGTGAGCGAACGTGCATCGCAGGCCAAGACGGTGCCCAGTCCCATTTGTAGTTCAGCTTCGCTAATCCAGCGTTGTCCGGGGATGAAGTCATTCACGTTTCTTTCCTCTGCCTGAAGAGCGAACACATATTAGTTTATTTTACTCAATAAATCTCGTTGAATAGGTCTTATTGTTGTCCATTTGGCGGTACCCTATCTACCTGTCATGCCAACAATTATAAAGGGTAAATAATATGGATGTCTTGCTGACACCACTGGAAGCACGAATGATTGGCTGTCTGATTGAAAAGCAGGTTTCAACCCCCGAGCACTACCCCTTGTCCCTCAATGCCCTGACCAACGCTTGCAATCAAAAAAGCAACCGTGAACCGGTAATGGCATTAGGGGAGACGGAGGTGCAGCAGGCACTGGACAGCCTGATAAAGCATCACTTAGTTAGCGAAAACAGTGGCTATGGCAGTCGGGTAGTCAAGTATCAACACCGATTTTTTAGTAGTGAATTTGGCGGCACCCGCTTTGATACTCGGCAAATGGGGCTGGTGTGCGGGTTGTTATTGCGTGGACCGCAAACCCCAGGTGAGCTGCGCACACGGACTGCCCGGCTATGTCAGTTTGCCGATGTCAGTGAGGTCGAGCAATCTCTGCAAGAACTGGCACGACATGAAGATGGCCCGTTTGTGGTGCAGTTGCCGCG
>JAJRWO010000274.1 GCA_024276775.1 Gammaproteobacteria bacterium
CCCTGACCGGCAAATGCCGCGTCACCATGAATCAGTACCGGCAATACCTGGCTACCAGTAATATCACCACGTCGATGTTGACGGGCACGCACTGAACCTTCCACGACCGGGTTAACAATTTCCAGATGCGATGGATTAAAGGCTAGTGCTAAATGCACCGTGCCCCCCGGCGTTTTCATGTCGGATGAAAAACCCTGGTGATATTTCACATCACCGCAGCCACCACCACTGATATCACAAACACCTTCAAATTCTTGAAACAGATGGGCCGGGGTTTTGCCCATGATATTCACCAGCACATTCAAGCGGCCACGGTGCGCCATGCCAATCACAACTTCTTTTACACGCTGGCTGCCGGCACGCCAAATCAACTCGTCCAGCAAGGGAATCAACGCTTCACCGCCTTCCAGAGAAAAACGCTTTTGTCCCACGTATTTGGTGTGCAGATATTGTTCCAGGCCTTCAGAACAAATCAACTTGCGCAGGATATGGCGGCGCATCCCAGACGAAAATTTAGGTTTGCTACGGCTGCCTTCCAGTAATTGCTGTATCCAGCGTTTCTGAATCGTGTCGGTGATGTGCATATACTCAGCACCAATAGAACGACAATACGTTTCCTGCAGGTGAGACAGAATCTCACGCAATTTGGCCTGTGGCACACCCACCAAAGAACCCGTACTGAAGACCGTTTCCATGTCAGCCTCAGTCAAGGCATGAAATGAAGGATCTAGCTCTGAAATTGCGTTTTGCTCCTGTAACCTCAGCGGATCAAGAATCGCCTGTTGATGACCTCGAACACGATAAGCATTGATGAGCTGTAACACCGCAACCTGTTTGCTGGCAGCCACGGCCACAGTAGCCCCCGAAGCATTATTGGATGCGCCGCCACGACGTGAGAGTGCCAGCGTGTGAAACGCCTCCTTAATCGCCGTATGACTAACATCCGTCGCAACCGGGCCTGAGTCTAACTGTAGCTGGTCAAAATAATCATGCCAGCATGGCTCCACTGAGGCAGGGTCCTGCAGATAGCACTCATAGCGTTCTTCTACAAACGCAGCATTACCGCCAGATAAATAGCTTTGCGCCAACAAGCGCTGATAACGATCCTTCGAATTTTCTTGGCCCATATCCCTCATTCGCCTATTTCTGCTTGTTCTCCAGACACATTAGTCGTCAACATTAAAGAAAACTCAAGTACATAATAAATTTATTTTAAAGAACGAGTGCCATTATCTGAATTCAGACCACTTAATCACTGAGGTCAGGCCTTTAAAAAATACCACTCAAATAGCCGCGTCATTTTCCTCGCCGGTGCGAATCCTGACAATACGTTCAATCGAGGTAATAAAGATCTTTCCATCCCCTATTTTGCCCGTCCGGGCGGCCTCTGTAATCACCTCAACACAGCGATCAACTTGATCCTCAGCCACCACTGCCTCAATTTTAACCTTGGGCAGGAAATCAACCACATACTCAGCGCCACGATACAATTCAGTATGGCCCTTCTGGCGACCAAAGCCCTTCACCTCAAGAACAGTCATCCCCGTTACACCAATCTCAGACAGTACCTCGCGCACATCATCCAACTTAAAAGGCTTAATAATGGCTTCTATTTTCTTCATGAAACGCTCCTGAAAAATATTTTTATGCACCTATTCTGCCATCGTTCAACAAAGATTGGCAGAATTTATTTAGGTAAGGCTTACGCATTAACAGGATCACAATAGTGGTAAAAATACATCTTTCCTGAAACCACCAAACACACTGATACACTGGCTTAAATCCGCTATACAAAGTATCTACAAATTAAACTCAGGTAGTTTTTGTCTTGACTATGGGGTCCACTTTACCTGCGTTCATTAATCGAGAAAATCGTTCTCACGCCGAACCCTGAACAAGGAGATCTATCTATTGATTTATATGGGGATTTGGCAGGAATTCTAAAATAGCTTCACAGGAGAATCCTATGAAAAACACAGACATAAAAAAACGGCTCGCCAGATTAGTTGCCAATGACAATTATTCTAGCCAGCCGTCTATAGAGTTGGTAGCGGGGGTAGGATTCGAACCTACGACCTTCGGGTTATGAGCCCGACGAGCTGCCAGACTGCTCCACCCCGCAACAACTGCGCAGTATATTACCCAAACCGCCCATTTTTATCAAGCCCTAATTCACCAACAAACACAATTAACTCTAAAAAAGTCAGTTGCTTGTGGCTTAAGGCAGGTGATCACAATCATTTAACATTTGATTGTCTATTTCCCGGCCTTCTGTGTTGCTGCTATCCAAATTCTCTAACGGAGGTTTGATTCTGCTAACTCAAGTTTAGGAGTTCAAGAAACGATCAGGCGTTCCGGTTATCGATTCTATTTTTTTGGCTCCTCGCTGTCTGGCTTTTCTTGAGTCGGAAAGCGTCAACCTCATATGAACAGCAACTCAATAATTAATATCTATTTTCGACCCACATAGCCTCAGCAGCCGATAGGATTGGAAAATTCACACAATCACTTACCACTGCATTGTCATGCTCTTCAATAGAAACAGGGTTGATCGCAACGAATTAAGGCGGCAATTTGACATTCGCTAACCACTTAAAAATAAGTCCGTTTGCATTGATATTATTGATAATATCCGGTGTCTTTAGGTTAGTCTGTCAAACTAATTTTAGCCTCCTCTAAAATTAAGGCATAGTTATAGCCCATACCGAAATCGCGGTTGGTTGTCACTAGGGCATCAACGTCGATTTTATCCCCAACCTGGGCAGTTTGTTGACTGGTAATAATTATATTATTGCTTCCTTCTTTGCCCGTGCCATCCTGGATATGAAGAAAGTTCTTCCCCATGATGCCGTTATTTACCTTCACCACCTCACCACTAATATGAATATGCTTACCAGATAGCTCTGCTTGTTGGGCAAACACCTGCTCAACCGTTTTAACCGGAAGGTCTGCGGCCTGTAACTGACTGACGGGGGCAAATGTAACAATGCCTGCAAAGACGACAGCAATAAGTTTTTTGTTCATAACAACTCCTTCTTTTTAGTTGGCTTTCCCTGAATTCAGGTTCTCTAATTTTATGGTTTCATAAACGTCAAGAGTTAAGAATGGAAATTATATAACATTTGCAAACATTATATGATTTCCATGCCTAAATAAGGATACTGAATTACTTCAAGGTTGGGTAATCGGTATAACCTTTTTCACCGGGTGTGTAGAAGGTGTCATCGTCTGGCTTATTCATTTTTGCATGACTTTGCCAGCGTGCTAACAGGTCAGGATTAGCTAAAAATGGTCGCCCCACAGCAATCAAATCAGCCTTACCAGGCATGTCTTTTTCGGCCTGCTCTGAATCATAACCGCCGGATAAAATCAGGCTGCCACAGAACTCATCACGAAAAATTTCTTTGATAGAAGCTGGCACCTCAGGCGCGCCCATGGAGGCGTGATCAACCAAATGTATGTACACCACATCCTGAGAATCAAGCTCTTGCGCCAGATAGATGTAATCTGACTCCATTTCATCATACAGAGGCATATCATTGAAAACGCCATAAGGTGACAGGCGGACACCAACCTTGTGGTGGCCAATAGCCGTGGTGCATGCCTCAACCACCTCCATCGCAAAACGGGCGCGATTTTCGATGCTGCCACCATATTTATCGTCACGCAAATTTGTATTCGGGCGAATAAATTGCTCTAACAGATAACCATTGGCAGCGTGTATTTCAACACCATCAAAACCCGCAGTAATGGCATTACGCGCCGCCTGGGCATATTCTTCGATAGTGGAACCGATATCATCCATGCTCATCGCTTCAGGCACAGGTAAGGACTGCATACCCTCGGCATCGGTGTACATTTCCTCAGCCGCCGCCACGGCTGAAGGTGCCAGCACCCGCGCACCCGCAGGCAGATTCAGCGGGTGTGAAATACGCCCGGTATGCATTAACTGCATAAACATCTTACCGCCTTGTTCATGCACAGCGGCCGTAATTGGCTTCCAGGCCTCTATCTGTGCATCTGAAAATATTCCCGGAATGCGTGGATAACCCAGGCCATTGGGCGAAGGTGACGTGCCTTCGGTAATGATTAGCCCAGCTGACGCCCGTTGTTGATAATAGGTTTTCATCAAATCATTGGGCAGATTATCAATCGCCCGGCTGCGAGTCAGTGGAGCCATGATGATTCGGTTATTTAAAACCACATCGCCTAAGCGGTACTCAGAAAACAATCGTGACATACATATCTCCATGTCTATATTCTATGGCTGAAAAATAACATGTACACAAGAAACACAGCTATTTATTTTTTACAGAGGCAAATAACATTATGAGCAAGTATGACTGAACTCATCATGCAGGGCATCAGGAATGAATATTATATAACATATATAATGTAGGCAATCATCATCGCAGCGCAAATGTTAAAATAATTGAGGTCAATTATCCGGCTCAATTTCAGCTCGACCTTCAGGCCAATCACCCATCGGATAAGGGTGTGTTTCACTATTAAATGTTAGAAATAACATCCCTTGATAAACATAGGTACTTAGGTTTAAGCCAAATGTAAGTAACTTTGGGTTGGGTGTCCCCGTTAACAGCACGAAAAAAAACTGGAATACGATTACCATAAAAGCAACGAACTTTGCAACACCAAGACATAAAACAAAAATCAACATATAGAAGGCACGATTCCAAATCGTACGTTCGTTCACTGTTGTGTTGATTTCTGTCATCACCTGCCACCCTGTCGATTAAAGCGTAATAGTAACTTTGTGAACGCATAAATAATAGCCATCAATTGTTATTTCCCCACTTAGGAATGAAACTCTATAATCTAAAATGGTGCTGCTCGTTTTATTTCAATACGTTTACCTGTGTTTGGCTGAGTAAAACGAAGCCGCTCAGCATGTAGTAATAAACGTTCTGCCGCTACACCGTAAAGCTCATCGCCCGCAATGGCGGCATTGAGTCCATCTTGATGTGCGGCATGCAAACGTAATTGATGAGTACGACCCGTGACAGGATAAAAATAGACGCGTGTTGTTGATTGCTGGCGAGATATTACTTGCCAGTGGGTCTGGGCTGCTTTGCCATACGAAAAACATACCCGCTGACGTGGTCTGTCATCCAGATCAACACGTAAGGGTAAATCAACTATTCCTTTGTCCTGATGCTCAACCAGTCTTTTCGATAAAATCGCCACATAGCGCTTTTCAATGCTGCGTCGTTCAAACTGGTGCTGTAAGGCCTTATGCGTTGCTGCATTTTTAGCTGCCAGTAGTAAACCGGAAGTCGACATATCCAAACGATGCACTAACAATGGGCCGGTTGCCTCTGGGTAACGCTGTTGCAGTCGTGTCAGCACGGAGTCTTTTACCTCTTTTCCTGGCACTGACAACAGCCCACTAGGCTTGTTAACGACCAGCAGATCTTCATCTTCAAAAATTGTTGCAGGTGCATGGTGATTATAAAACCGATCACCCAGTATTGGCGCAGGCTGCACATCATACCCCTTTAGCATGAAGGGTAATATTGGCTGACACTTGCCACGACAAGCCGGATAGTAATGCCCATGATGACGAACTTCTTGCTTCGGTGCCGCACCCCACCAAAATTCGGCCAGGGCTAATGGTGTTAATTGATGTTTGCAAGCATAATGAATCAGTTTCGGTGCTGCGCAGTCACCTGTCCCACTCGGTGGTCTGTCATCTTCAAAAAACTGACTAATCGTTTTTTTCTCTCCCCGTTTATTAGCGAGTATATAGGTGGCAAACACCTGTTGTTGAAGACTGTTTGAAAGTTTGCCGCGAGTCTTTTTTAAAACCGAAATTTGGCTTTCAATCTTATCCAGCTGTTGCTGAAAAACAGTCTGTCTAGCTTGCCAGCTAGCTTTGACCTGTTTAAACTCACGTTTATCTTGTTGGCTTTCAAAGGACAGTTTTTCGAGCAGTTCTTTTTTCTCCTCTACGCGAACAAACTGGCAGGCATCTCGTTGATCACGACGCTGTGCCTTGCGCATCATATGCGTTTTTTTTAATGTCTGCATATCAATACATCGCTGCTGGCTTAACTGTTTTAAGCGTAAAAAAAGACCGTGACGTGCGGCGCTGTTATTCAGTGTTTCTATCTGTGAAGTGTAACGGCCAAGTTCAGCCTCCCCCGCAGGTAAAAACATCTGCCTCTCAGATTGATCAAATATTGGCGGTACAAATCCTGGTAACTGCCACTGCCCTGCTAACATACCGGAAAAAGCAGCAACAAAACCAAGTTGGTCATCACTGTTTTTAAGCACCAATACGCCAAACATTTTACCGCCATTGACTGAGTTAAAATCATGCTGCCAGTCTGTTTGGCCTGTTATCCATGTTTGCAATTGGGCAGCGGCCTGCCTGGCAATGGTGTGAGGTATGGCACTAAACGGGCTTGGAAATATTTTTGGTCGCTCGTTTTTTTCGGGTGTGTTTGTGAAGGTGATAATGAGAGTCATTTTAATTACATCGCCAGGCTAGCCTGTGCAGATGGATGTAGGTCAGACACTGACCGCATGTCAATGTCAAACACACTATTCCACGCGCTGTATCGACAGTAAGGGGGCAACGCCCTATCCCGATTATGCATTTATGGGTGTACACAACCCTACAAGTACCCCAGAAGGGCAACGAAGATAGGAAACTAATTGCCCCCAAGGCTTTTTCTCAGGCGCCCTCATTTCTACGGCTCCTTTACCTATGGCCGATTCATGTACCTTTTCTACTTCTTCCGTCACCAACCCGATCTCAATGCCTAACGGCATCTTGGATTCTTCGGCATGAACATAGGCATTTGAAAGATTAGACTTGCCGAGTTGATGAGAAGCAAAAGCAAGTACCGTGCTGCCTGTTTCTAACTCACCGTAATCACCCGACTCATGAATAAACCGACAATCAAGACCAAAAGCCTCTTTGTAAAATTTTAATGTTAATTTTACATCTGAAACATATACAATTGTGTAACCGTATTTAATCATTTTATTTTTCCTTATGCTCATTCATTACTATGGTGAAAAAGCTGTCGGCTTTTTTAACTTTGACGGGATAGAAATCATATAACATTGATCGCTCGCATCTCTGCTGGAGTATTGTTAGTCATTAATTAATAATCGTCCATTAAGGTAGTTGCTTGGATTAAATTAAGGCTCAAAAAAGCATAAGCTACTCTATTTGCACAACTCTTAAAAATAATTATATTACAATATACCAAATTTTTAAATGAGATTAAAAAACCATAACGACTCACCAGCCAAGATCGCCTACACTTTAAACATGCCTATCCAGGCACAGGGGATTAAACTGTTATACGGTTTCAGCCGATAATCCGTAAAAGGATCAAAAACGCCGGTGAATGTAATGAACCACAAGATCATCAAATTGTTTATTGCTAGCGCTACGATGGCGCTTGCTTCACACTCCGCCAGTGCCACCACACCGAGCCTATGGGATGGTGTTGCCGCCTCACCACAGCAATCCTTGCAGGTTCCCGATAATCAGCTGCAAAGCGGCAGCTTTGAATACGTCTCACTCAGCCCTGTCTATTTTGATAGTGATAAAGCCACTCTGACCCGTGAAGGCCAGCAAGCCCTGGATGCCGCCAGTGAATATTTACAGAAACACACCAATATCAGGCGCATTTTGGTTGATGGCCACACCGATAAGGTTGGCAGTATTTACCACAACGATAAACTGTCTGACCGCCGTGCCAAGATTGTACACAACTACCTCATTATAAAGGGTATTGACCCAAGCCTGATTAACCTTGCCGGTATGGGTGAACATAAACCTGTTGACCAAAACTGGACTCGCGATGGCCGCCAACGCAATCGCCATGTGTCTATCTACGCCGTGCATTGGAACCGTTAAACCCACCATTTCAACACCCGCCATACATAGGGTTATACTGCCCGTTTCTTTAAACCCGGGTTGGAAACCAATGCAACAAGCAATATGTCAAATTGATACGCTGATTCAGGCGCGCTGGATTATCCCTGTTGTGCCGGAAAACATCTGGCATGACAATCATTGCATCGCCGTCCATGATGGTAAAATTATCGATTTACTGCCCCATGATGAAGCCTTGAGAAAATATCAGCCTGATGTTTTCCATCAACGTGATCAACACGCCCTGATCCCTGGTCTGATCAACAGTCATACTCATACGGCCATGTCACTGTTTCGCGGGCTGGCCGATGACTTGCCGTTAATGGAATGGCTGAACGAGCATATTTGGCCTGCTGAAGCCACTTGGGTCAGTCCGGAATTTGTCCACGATGGCACACGCTTGGCGGTGGCTGAAATGTTGCGCGGCGGCACCACCTGTTTCAACGATATGTATTTTTTTCCTGATGAAACAGCACGGGTTGCGGCAGAAGCCAATATACGTGCCACTATTGGTATGATTTTGATCGATTTTCCAACGGTTTGGGCAGCCAATGCCGAGGAATATATCCACAAAGGGCTGAAGTTGCATGACGAATATCGCCACCACCCGCTGATTAAAACCGCCTTTGCCCCACACGCACCCTATACTGTTTCAAATGATCCATTAACCAAAATCCAAATGCTTGCTGAAGAACTAGATTTGCCTATTCATATGCATGTCCATGAAACCGCAGGCGAGATCAGCCGCAGTATTGAGCAACACCAAATCAGGCCGTTGCAACGCCTGGAACAACATGGTCTGCTAACACCAAGATTATTGGCGGTGCACATGACCCAGCTCAGCGATGACGAAATCATACGTCTGGCCAAGAGCGGCTGCCATGTTGTGCACTGCCCAGAATCCAACCTCAAACTCGCCAGTGGTTTTTGCCCCGTCGATAAACTGCTTAAAGCAGGCGTAAACGTCGCCCTGGGGACCGATGGTGCAGCCAGCAACAATGACCTGGATATGTTTGGTGAAATGCGCAGCGCTGCCCTACTCGCCAAAGCCGTTGCCGCTGACGCCAGCGCCGTACCGGCAGCGACAGCCCTGAGCATGGCCACCATCAATGGCGCCAGGGCGCTGGGCATTGATGACGAAACCGGCTCGCTGGAATCGGGCAAGGCCGCCGATTTCACCATCGTCAATCTCGGCGGCATCGGCAGCCAGCCGGTCTACAATCCCATCTCACAACTGGTCTATACCACTGTTCGCGACAAGGTGAGTGATGTCTGGGTGGCCGGAAAACACGTGCTCAAGGATGCTACACTCACGACAATGAACGAGGCCCTCATTCGCCAAAAAGCCATTGAATGGGGCAAAAAGATCATGGCTGCCGACCAAAAGCAGCACGATTGAAAAAGGAACAAACATGAGCACAGCCGCAAACATTGACCCCGCTGAAGTCAGCAAGTTTGAGCAACTGGCCTCACGTTGGTGGGATCTTAACAGCGAATTCAAACCGCTGCATGAGATTAACCCACTGCGTTTGAATTATATCGACCAACGCGCTGCGCTGGCAGGTAAGAAGGTGGCAGACATTGGCTGTGGTGGTGGAATTTTGTCTGAAAGCATGGCCAAACGTGGCGCAGTTGTGACTGGCATCGATGCTGGCAAAGCACCACTCACCGTTGCCCGACTCCACGCGTTAGAAGCCAATGTGCAGCTTGATTATCAACATACTACCGCTGAGGTACTGGCCGCAGAACACCCGGCAGCGTTTGAAGTTATCACCTGTATGGAAATGCTTGAGCATGTCCCTGACCCCGCCTCAGTCATCCAGGCCTGTGCCGATCTGGCGCAGCCAGGGGCAAACCTGTTTTTCTCCACCATCAACCGCAACCCCAAGGCCTATGCCCTGGCCATTGTTGGTGCTGAATATTTGCTTAACATGTTGCCCAAGGGGACTCATGACTATGCCAAGTTCATCCGTCCATCGGAGCTAGGCCGATGGCTGCGAGCCGCTGGGCTGGAAATGGTCGATATCAAAGGCATGAGCTACAACCCACTCACGCGCCAGTACAAGCTCGGTCAGGATATCGACGTCAATTATCTGTTGCATGCCAGAAAAGCAGCCTGTTAAACAGATAAAAATTTAATAAAACAATCATTTACGCCGATAGCTTAGTCATAACAAGTATGAGTGAGGAATATCAAAAGGTGCGCACTGTATTATTTGATCTGGATGGAACTCTGGCCGACACCGCAGAGGATCTGGCCGATGCGCTTAATGGCGTGCGTGATCAACACGGTCTCAAAGCACTTCCATTCAACCTGACTCGCCCCCTGGTCTCACATGGTGCAGATGCACTCATCTATCTGGGTTTTAACGTTTCACCTGGCGATGCTAGTTACATCAAAATCCGTGAAAATTTACTCCATATCTACCGTAATAATATTGCCAATAAAACCCGCCTGTTTCCGGGCATGGCCGAGGTGTTAAACAGCATTGAAAACAGTGGCCGCAACTGGGGGATTGTCACCAACAAGCCCAGCTGGTTAACCGAGCCGCTGATTAAAGCATTAAACCTTCATGAACGGGCCGTATGCGTTGTTTCAGGCGATACCACGGCCAAACGCAAACCTGACCCCCAGCCGATGTTATATGCCAGCAACCTGGCAGGCTCGCATTGCCGCGAGTGTCTTTATATTGGTGATGCCGAACGTGATATCGAAGCAGGTCGTCGAGCAGGCATGAAAACACTGACAGCACTGTTTGGCTACATCGATGAACACGACAATCCCCACACATGGGGGGCCGATGGCATGATTAATCAGCCTCTTGAAATTTTAAACTGGCTACAAGCCCCGCCTGCCAGCCTAGACGACAAGGTGTAATGCATGTCTGAAACCGCCATCTTTGCTTTTGTCATACTTGTCAGCATCATTACAGCGGCGTTGGGTTATGTTATTTCCAGCCTGGTCTCGCGGCACCAAATTGATGACCTGAAGCAAAAATACGTTGACCTTAACGACAAACTCGACAATCAAAAAACAAATACCTCAGAAAAATTCTCCACTGTTGAAAAAATGCGTGAGGGCCTGGAAAGCAGTCTATCAACACTGTTCGATAATAACGCTGAAACCCCAACAGATTTATCCGACAAAGAGACATTTGTTGAAACCCTGTTGTCGCCTTTGCAAGACTCGCTGCGCAGTGCCGACAAACAAGCAAAACGCATTATTCACGAAGGCCAAAAGGTACAGCAGCAAATCCAGAAACAACTGGATATTCTTCACGCACCACAACAACTGGGACGTGGTGATATAAGAGAAATAGCCAAGCGACTGGAAGATGAGGAAAGCCGCCATTTCTGGGGCATCCAAACATTAAAAAAGCTGCTTGAACTCACCTTCATGACCGATCATTACCGTATGAGTAAGGTTGATGGCCGCAATCAACACCATCGCCCCTGCCTTATCAAACTGCCCAACAACAAGTTGATTTCAATCGACCCCAGCGCACCACTCGAAGCCTATATCAATATTTGCCAGGCACCTGATTCAAGTGTAAGGGCCTGGCATTCTGAAAGCCATGCCCGCAAACTACGCGAACGCATGATGGACATGAGCAGCCGCGCCCATATCTCTCAATATGAGGAGCAGCCCGTAGCGCAAATTCTCATGATTCTGAATGACCACTATTTGGCAACAGCACTTGAAATAGACAGCGACCTATTGCATCTGGCTCAAAAAAATAATTTGATTTTGGCCACCCCCACCGACCTGTTCAACCTGCTACAAACTGTATCATTCGGCTGGCGACAACAGACGTTTACTGCCGATGCCAAAAAAATTCGCGAAACCGGCATACACCTCTATAAACGTTTTGGCACATTTATCAAACTCATTGCCGAGCTTGGTTCTGAGCTCAGCGGTGTACTCAACAGCTATAATCAAGCTGTATCGATATTTGGCACAACAGCGGCACACGCTAAAAA
>JAJRWO010000027.1 GCA_024276775.1 Gammaproteobacteria bacterium
CCTTGATTGAAAATATTGCGAAAATAATAGGCAGGCCAGTAGATTTGATTGATTTAAAAGTGGTGGGGCAACCACTGTTTGGTCAGATTATGCAGCATGGAAAAAGGCTTGTCGGTGATGATACCGGTTACGGCATATTATTAAGCCAATATTTATTGGATCAGGCTGATTTTTTACCCTATCGCCAACGCATTCTTGATGAGAGGAGGAGGGCATGGATCGGTTGATAGTTGAAGAGAAGCTTGAATCACTGCGTCGCTGTTTGCAGCGGATCGAAGATAAGTGTCCGGATAACGTTGTTGAGCTTGAGCAAGATATTGATGTGCAGGATATTATTACACTTAATCTTACGAGGGCTGTGCAGTTAAGTGTTGATATTGCTGCCCATTGGATAGCAGGTGTTAAGGATATCGCTGTTCCGGCCACGATGGGCGGAGGGTTTGAAGCTTTAGCGCAGAAGGGGCTTGTCAGCGATATCATTGCTGAGCGTATGAAGTTAGCTGTAGGGTTTCGTAATATAGCGGTTCATCGGTATGAAGTAATTAACTGGCAAATTGTGTATGCGATATGTCAGCATCGCTTGTCTGATTTCTCGGCCTTCGCCAAGGCTGCTTTTGATTCGTTGCCGGATCATCATTAAATAAAAAATATATCAGGTGTCTGGTCGTAATAATAGCAGGGTGAAACCTATGGGGATGCACTGTTGATGAGTAATGGCCTTCATCACTTTTCGCATTACCGATAATTTCAAAATGAACTTCGATAAATTGCCCGATCTCCTTGTGTCGCAGGTCTATTTTGTACAAGCGTATTGCTTACTTGCGTTTCTCTTCTTGAGCCTTGAGCCTCTGGGAATAATTAATGTTCATTGATGCAGCATATCCCCATAAGACAGCCGAATTAATACCTTAATGAGTATACGTTTCGGTTTAACCGTAGGTCTTCACTGTATCCAAGATGCGGTAGCCATGCAGCCAATTTCATCGCAGAAAATAGTTGAAAATCATGGGCCACAACACAATTATAGGTTACTCACGTATTGAATTTACAGTAGAATCGGGCCGCTAAATATAAATATAAAAATAAACCTGCTTTCTAAACGCAGGTGGGTAGAGAAAAGGTGCCTGGGCATAATCCAGGTACTTCATAAAAAATAAAAATGGAATGGTGCTGGGTGATGAAAATCACAATAGGCTTGTTCCTGATAAATATGAAGGCAGTTAAGGGATGATTAACCATTCAGTCGGTATTTTTGCGTGTCTTATCGGGCGTTTTACGTTGCGGATGACGCTTTCCAGTACTTTTTTGTCTGTGTTTTTAGAAGAGCACCTTGGCCTCATTAGCGCCAAAGACATCGCGTGGAAAGGCATGTGGAAGGCCGTGTGTATAAAAAATAAAAGTGCGTCTTGCGCACCCAACAAAAGAAACGCTCTTGTTGGACAGCAGGGGTATAAAAAATCCCATATGTCAGTCGCAAGGGATATATTATGAATTTCCTGAATAAAAAATTAAAACACTTTGTTATTGCTTTTTCTGTTTATGGAATGACATTATCGACAAGCGCACTTGGCAACGTTTGTCTCCCGGATCACGGTCTTGTGAGCACTGAATTTGGTAATGATTCCAGTGATTATCTGGATAGCTATGGTGGGGTAACGCTCAATAAAACCCTGATCCTGTTGAATGATTTTGAAAACATAAGTGGTGCGACCTATGACCCGGTGCGAGGTGAGGTTGTGTTTGTGGGCAAAGCATTCCCAGCGGGAGTCCCCGTGAATGAGAAAATCGACATGGATGATTTAGTGGTCGCAATGAAGTCGATTTTTACCATGAAACAAGATCCAGGGATTACATTTTACGCTCAAGATAAATCCCGATCCTTTAGTACGGGCCTGTGGGATGTGACCTATTTCGGTGCCACTAAAGATACGGGATTTGGCCAGATTTTATATGAGGCGGATTATTTATTAAAACTTTTGTCATTAGGAATCGCCATGATAGATGGCCAGAATTATGAGAAAATTAAAACCGCATTTCCCGACATTGTTGCCTGGGGGTATGAGAGTTTTGCTGAAGGACTGTTTAAAGAAGAGTTGCGTTTGATTGATAATAATGGCGATAGAATATCGGTTGAATTTTGGTTTTCACCTAAAACTGTCACCTTGATTCGAACAGGCGAGACATCACATGACACTGCCTTTGTTTTTGATGAAATGGAAATGCAGGTCAACGTTAAACTAAGAGATAAAAATGATGCCGAAGCTGTTGTTGGTACATATAATCCGAAGATTTTAACAATCGCCGAAGACTTTGCCGCGCACATTACTCAATATTATAATGAATATTCTGAGATTCCAGCTGCTGCGGTGCTGAAAAAATTGAAACGCCTGGGCAAAATCACCGCTTTGGTGCGCTGGTTGAGAGACAGTGGCATCCCCATCGATATGTCATTTTTGCGTGACTACAAAGCCACAGAATTTGAGACAACCCCTGCCGTTGTCAGAATATTACAAGTGTGTAAAGACGATGCTAATAAGGGTATTAGCCTTGTCGGCAGCGGTGAATATGCGTGGGATATACTCTGTAATCAGCAGATTCAAGGCGGAATTATTTATGATCGTTTAAATGATTATCCCATATCTACCGATAACGCAGACCTCGACACACTGACTTCACTGGCGCTCCAAAATGATCGTGCAATCACCCCTCAAAATATAACCGACATGATGTCGTGGAACCCCGGAGACATCAGCATTGCGGGTAATGCAAATTTACTGGCCGTTGCCCAGACACTGGGGCGTAGTGAAAAAGACGGCAACCATAGTTTTACGTCAGTGGATCTTGGTTTCCCAAATCAAGCCGGTCAGCCGCTTGCGTTAACGCGCTATTACGATTCTTTTTCCAATGTGAGCAGTGGCTTTGGCCCGGGCTGGTCAGAATTACCGTTTGAATTACAGTTTACGACTGCGCGTGATTATCTGTGTCCTGAAGGTTGGATTGACGGCTGGGTGTGTGACAGAAGCCTTGATAAAAACGGCCGGCTAGTCAGTTTGGCAACCTACATAAATGCCCACCCACAGATCAACGTTATTGATCGTTTATCAGCCAAAATACTGCCTTTTTATCCAATGGGTGTTACGTCCTGGATCAATAATGAAACGGGCGAAGAAAGGAACATGATTCGTTATGGCTCGGTAAGAACAAATGATGTGCTGTCAGAAACGCCGTTCAGTTCAGGGGCCTATCTGTATGAGCAGCGTGGTACCCATGGACAGGTAACAAAGAAAGTGCATTTTCAAAGCGTGGATAATACCTTGGGGGCTTCATACTATGCCGTACCAAACTTTGTCGGCACCCCGGTCGCCAATGGTAATGATGTGTGGCTGGAATATATATACGATGCGAGCCACCGTCGTCTGCTAACGATTGAAGCGGATAACGGCCAGCGCATTCATATTGACTACAACGGTGACCGCATTCAACGTGCTGGATTTAACAGTGCCGCAGGACGGCGTGAAGTAAATTATACCTATGATGCCCATAACCGCTTGGCAAGCGTGACCAAAGCGGGCCGCACCCTGCGTTACACCTATCAATCTGACAACGCCTCAGAGGCCGTGGTCAGCACAATTAAAGACGAATTGCGCGGTGAAATTATTGTTGATGTGACGGCCGATCTTGAAAATCGTATGAGTGCATCATTACCGGTGTCTGCTTCTGCACTGACACAAGCGGTGACATATGATCGCGGGGACGATGGCAGCAGCACCACAACGAAAACGACAACAGCAGGCCAACCAGCCAGAGTTGAACTAATCAAGCGTGATAGTCAATTGCGTCTTCAAAGAACAGACTATAGCGCAGAAATATCAGCAGGCGTCGTGGAAACTTTTTCCAGCATAAACGAATACGGCCCCGACAATAATATCTTGGCTGGTCCGGCTGAAATCACTGATGCACGCGGCAATAAAACGAAATACAGCTATGACAACAGGGGCCGTGTCACCAGCATCATCGATGCGCTTGATCGTAGCACCACGATAAAGTATGGCTTTGATGCCGCAGGCGTATTGCCAGTGATTATCATGACTGACGCCGAGGGTCGGGACAGTGCGCAGGTGTTGGATGCGCTTGGCCGATTGCAAACAGTGCGTCGCCGTGTCACCGGGTTGAGTGTCAATATCGACAATCCTGACGTGCCTAAATATTCTTTTACGTTGCCGCCAGCAGGTTATACACAAACGACCCAATACGATCCAGTGAGCGGTGCGGTGGCGAGTGTCACCAACTCAGCCAATGAAACGGTGTCTGTGTTAGACCGTGATGCGTTTGGCCAAACCAAAATAATTGAGTCGGCAGCCGGTTATAAAACCAAGTACGGTTATGACGGTCTGGCACGTAGAATATCGATGCAAGGTCCGACCGATGTCGTGCCTGTGACACTGGCTTATTATGACAGCGGCGTCAGGCAAGATTCACTCAGTCACATTGTCACCCCCATCGGCACTGTCCGACAAGATTATGACGTGATTAATCGCAAAAGCAGCCGCACTGACGCACGCGGCGTGACGATATCTAAATTTTATAATGGCAAGGAACAACTGATCGGCGTAGTCGAGCTTTCGCCCGACAGCGAATCGGTGCTCATCACCCGTTATTTTTACAATGTGTTTAACAAACTGGGTTTTAAGCTCCTGCCCAATGGCTCTCGGGTTGATTATGACTATGACGGTTTTGACCGTCTTATCAGCATGCGCGAAAGCGATGGCGATGATGCGATTGACCCAACCGTCACACCCGTGCTGACCGATCAACCCGAATTACAAACGGCGGATGCAAACAGCCCGTTCAACCTGTTCATTAATGCGACCACCAGCGCGAATGGCCTGAGTTATTTTTTGGTGTCTGCCCCTGAAGGCATGACGATTAATGCCCGCACTGGGCTGATCAGCTGGACACCCACCGCAAGTCAAAACAGCGACATCACCTATAACGTAGTCGTAATACTGGTCGGCAGCGATGGCGGTGTCAGCCATGTTCAATTCGGTATTGACGTTGGCAAAACA
>JAJRWO010000275.1 GCA_024276775.1 Gammaproteobacteria bacterium
GGCTTCATAATTAATCTGCGCTGTTTCCAGTCGTTTTTTAACCGAAGATACGAGAATATCTGCCGCATCAGGGGAGGTTTTATTGATGCATACGATCAGTGGCCGATTGATTGGTGCAATTAAATCTAATGTTTGCCAGACTGTCTGATCGGCATATTTTTCTTTGCTGACGACTAAAACAATAAGGTCAGCGATGGCGCAGAGTTGCGGTACGGTGGTGCGATATTCACGCGAGCTGACGGAATCAAAATCAGGTGTATCCCAAATAATAGAGGGTTGGTTTGAAAAAACAGTTTCGGATGCTATTTGAACTAATGAGTAGCTGTCGAGTTGCTGGTTGCTAAGTTGCTCGGGAGGTAAACATTTCCAGTTGGGAAAGAGTTTGCCAATTGATGAGCTAATGGCTTCAGTGAGGTGCTCAGTTGTGAAACCTTGGCCATGACGAGTAAAACCTGCAAGTGGGTTGGCTTTTGCGGCTTCTACACCTGCCAAAAGATTAACAACCGTGCTTTTTCCTGATTGGGTTGGGCCAATCACCGCGACTTGTAGGGGCAATGATTTGAGTTGTGGGCGCAATAGACTGTGTCGGAGTAGAGCATCTGCATAGGCGAGTAATTGTATCGACAAGCCTGTGATCTCTTTATTGTTATTACCGCTTTGCAACACATGTGGGTGACGTGCTTTCAGCTTGGAAATAAAATGATAAAGTGCTTCTGTTTGCATGGATTAAATTATGGCGTACATCACGACGGTTATACAATGCCCTGGTGGTTCAAACGTTTGCACCAAGCCCAGCGTTAGCCTGACTGGCTGATAGGCACTTGGCCAAGAGCAGGCTGAACAACTTCTATGTGGAGAGATAAGCGCAATCCTATACGCAAAAAAAGGGGCCAATAAAGCCCCTTTTTTATATCAGAACAAGATTAAAACAAACTTAAGCGTCTTCGGTTACTGCCTTCATGCTCAGGCGGATACGGCCTTGTTTGTCAATTTCAAGCACTTTGACTTTAATCGTCTCACCCTCAGACAACTTGTCGGCGACATTCTCAACCCGCTCATTAGAAATTTGTGAGATATGAACCAGGCCATCCTTGCCAGGCAGAACTGTCACAAAAGCACCAAAATCCATTAACTTGGCAACCTTGCCATCATAAATTTTGCCAACCTCAACATCTGCAGTCAGCTCATTGATACGACGCTTGGCTTCTTCACCAGCCGCCTTATCGACAGAAGCAACCTTAACGGTGCCATCGTCATCAAGATCAATCGTGGTGCCCGTCTCTTCCGTCAGGGCGCGAATGGTTGCGCCACCCTTGCCGATAACATCACGAATTTTGTCGGGATTGATTTTGAAGGTAATGATGCGTGGCGCAAATTCAGACAGTTCTTCACGAGGCGTAGAAATGACCTTCGCCATTTCACCAAGAATGTGGATGCGCCCCCCCTTGGCCTGGGTCAGTGCTGCTTCCATTATTTCACGGGTAATGCCTGTGATTTTGATATCCATCTGCAAAGCAGTGATGCCGTCAGAGGTACCCGCAACTTTGAAGTCCATATCACCCAGGTGGTCTTCATCACCAAGGATGTCAGACAAAACAGCAAAACGATCACCTTCTTTGATCAAACCCATGGCGATACCCGCCACAGGGGCTTTCAATGGTATACCAGCATCCATCATCGCCAAACTGGAACCACATACAGAGGCCATGGAGCTTGAGCCATTTGATTCTGTTATTTCAGAAACAACGCGAACAACATATGGATATTCTTCCATGTCTGGCATAACAGCCTGTACACCACGTTTGGCCAGACGACCATGGCCGATTTCACGACGTTTGGGGCTGCCAACAAAACCGGTTTCACCCACACAGAATGGAGGAAAGTTGTAGTGCAGCATGAATGGGTCTTTACGACTCCCTTCAACCGCATCGATCAGTTGTGCATCTTTGCCTGTCCCCAGAGTCGTGACAACCAAAGCCTGTGTTTCACCACGAGTAAACAGGGCTGAACCATGTGTACGAGACAAAACGCCAATGCGAATATTAATAGGCCGCACAGTACTGTTGTCACGGCCATCAATACGTGGCTGACCGTCAATGATGCGGTTACGAACAACGCTCTTTTCCAGGCGACCGACAGCAGCACTGACATCGGCATCGCTCCATTTGGCATCATCACCGCCAGACAGGGCTTCAACAACCTGGCTACGAACATCGGACAGCTGACCGTAACGGCTTTGCTTCTCTTTAATCTGATAAGCCGCATCAATCTGTGCCTGAGCCTTGTCACTGACAGCAGCGGCAAGGGCTTCATCCTTGGCCTCTGGCTGCCAGTCCCACGCCTCAACATCTGCCTCAGCAACAAACTCATTGATTGAGTTAATCACAACCTGTAACTGCTCATGACCAAACATGACGGAATCAAGCATGACCTGTTCAGATAATTCTTTTGCTTCAGACTCAACCATCAATACTGCATCAGCAGTACCCGCAACCACCAAGTCAAGCTGTGAATCACCCAGTTGGGAGATACCGGGGTTCAATAAAAATTGACCATCTTTATAACCGACACGAGCAACACCAATGGGACCCTGAAAAGGTACACCCGCCAGCATGACGGCAGCAGAGGCGCCAATCATGGCCGGAATGTCGGGATCAATATCAGTGTCTAGCGAGACAACTGTAGCAATGATTTGAACTTCGTTAACAAACTCTTTAGGAAATAGCGGCCGGATCGGCCGGTCAATCAGACGACAGGTCAAAGTCTCTTTTTCAGAGGGTCGACCTTCACGTTTGAAAAAGCCACCGGGAATCTTACCGGCCGAATA
>JAJRWO010000276.1 GCA_024276775.1 Gammaproteobacteria bacterium
AGGTTTTTTTGAACTCCCGGCGCATGACCATACTCAACTTGCTAAGGCGATTAAATACGTAGTTTTACGAGGAAATGATCAGAACTACAACCTAAGTGAGTCTGTAGCAAGAATGGCTGGTATGCCGTTAATGAATTTACTGAGCTCCCTTAAGAATAACGACAAAGAGAATATAAGCATATTTGCCCATAGTATGGGAAATATTGTAGTGAGTGAGGCGCTTAGAAATGCAAATGGTTCGCCATTAGTTAGTACTTATATATCATCACAAGCAGCTGTTTCAGCGGGTTCTTATAATCAGGATGCAGCATGGATGGATTTTAGACCTCTTTCAACAAGTACCACCGAAGATAGTAATTTTATTCGCGCACTAGCACTGGCTATTACTCGACATGAAGCATCAACCGTAGATTTTTTGTGGCGCATATCTAATCCTCAGAACATACCCTTTGAATGTGAAGGTCAAGATATTTCAGTAAGAGATGAATTTCGTGAGCTTGTGTTTGGCGATACTGGATCACTCACTCAAGAATGTATAGAAGCTTTAGACATTTTGTTAGATGGAGAAGATGCTCGATTGTTTAGAATGCCACCAAATCACTATACCTATACCATACCAACACCACATGGTAGAACCGATGCGATTGGAGAAAAAGGCGAGGCAGAAAGAGCAAACTGGCAAGAAATGTATTACGACTCAATTGACACCGTTGCGGGAAATATTATCAACTTTTACAACCCACAAGATGCCGCATTAGAAGCATGGGAAGTCAATCAAATCACAAAACCAGATTCGGCAGGCTCATTATTTAATATTATTGAATTCTTCAGTCCGGAGTTATTAGATGAACCGCTATTTGGTTTAAGTGACTGGACGTATAGACCGGTATTAAATCCCATCAGTAAATTAGTGGATGATACCTATTTTGAAAACAACCAATCACTAGGCATATTTGATCGAACAACACCTATTACCTTGGAATCAGCAAAGATACTCTCCTATATAACCCCATCAAGAACTGGTGCGTTAGGTCAGAGTGATGAAACATTAGGAGATAACTCTGTGATTAATCAAGGTATCTCTATCTTAGATACTAATGGCGATGGATACGGCCCTTCTAATCAAGGGCATACCTCGCAATTTTTTAAAACATTTTTTGATAGACAAAATTATTGGGACCAAATCATACGCCGTTTTCGTCTAAATACAGAATAGGTTTTTTAATGAAAAAAATATTGCAAATACCGAGAGTGCTGCTAATTATTTTCCTTATGGCGCTGTATTTTTTTTATCCCTGGGAGGAAAAAAATATTATTGATGAAAATGAAACTAAGGATAGGCACCCAAACCAAGCTTCCCCTCAAATCGCTGCTGTTGAAGAAAAACTTTTACCTATAAACGAGCATCTGAAAACTGAGGCGAAAAAACTAGAAAAAAAGCGTGAGTTAATAAAAGAGCTTGAAAAAGACCCTGAATTTCAGTCCAGTATAGAAAAATATTTTAAGCCACTCGTTACATTTTCAGAAACGTTACTCGCAGATATTAATTTTTTTGGTTTAGTGATAGATCAAAATGGTGAGCCAGTTGCTGGCCACAAAATAATATACAACACCATTGGAGCGATATACGCAGAAGGTAGCGGACCAGGTGAGACAGTAACTGATGCAAGTGGTCGTTTCGCCATAAACGATGCCAAGGCAAGAACATTGTATATAGAATCAGCAAAAAAGAATGGATACCAGTTTCCAAGAGCAAAATATCTAGACCACGATATTTTTCTTAATACTAGCGAAGAAAATCCCTATATAGTCAATGCTTGGGAGATAGATCGGTATCCAAATATTATAAAAAGTAAAGCTTTTCCTAAGTTTATACCTGACGGCAGAACATATACGCTCAATTTTTTAGATAAAAAAATTGTCAAAGAAGAGGATAGCATAGAAGGAGATTTAAGGGTGACCTTCGACAGAACTGATGAACAATGGAATGTAGTAATAGAAGCAGTTAATGGTGGTTTACAGGAGACAGATGATTTGTATCGTTACCTCGCCCCAGTTGGTGGTTACAAGCCTAGTTTATCGTATCAAGGAACGGGAAAAAATAAAGCAAAAACATCCAAAAATAACATTTATTTTACATCTAGAAAAAATAAAATCTACGGTACATTTGAGATGGAGGTCTGGCCATACTATCGAGATAAATCTGGAATAAGTTTAGATTACGTTATCAATCTCGAACAAGGTCGAAACTTAGCCATAAAAAAATATTAAATCGATCACGACCAAGGGGTTCGATCAAGAGGTCAAAGCACTCGAAAAATATTAACTAGCACTGATAAATATTAGTTAGGGATAAAACAACCAAAAATCATGGAAAATGTTTAACAGAAAACGTGTTTAATACCCAATACACAACAACAAGAGATTTGATTTCTGTGCTGGCTTACCGCAGCGCAATGCATTGCAGCGCGTGCGTGATTCTAGTCGATGGAAACGATTATTTAAATCGCCGCTGTTTCTTGTTCTATTGCTTCGATTTCAACAACGACAACATTTTTGACACCGTCGTGCTCGGTAAAATTATTACCCAAACCAATGAAGATCAGATCAAGGCAGATCAAGGGGTAAGATCAAAAGATCAAGGGGGAAAAGATCAAGGGGTCAGAGTACTTGAAAAAGGGCGAATAAGGGCTTGAAAGGAATTAAAAGAGATGATGGATAGTTATAAGGAGAGGATTGATGTCAAGGATAATCGTGCCTGGACAAGCGCTGCATATAATACAGCGTGGTGTGAATCGCCAAGCCGTCTTCTTTGCGGATACAGATTATCGACTGTATTTAGAGGTATTAAAGGAAGTGTTGGAGCAACACAGATGTTTGCTTCATGCCTATGTATTAATGACCAATCATGTACATATGCTCATGACGCCAATGGATGAAGAAGGGCCATCAAAAGTGATGCAAAGTGTAGGGCGACGCTACGTGAGATACGTAAACACAAGCTAGAAAATCAAGGGGTCAGAGTACTTGAAAAAGGGCGAATAAGGGATTGAAAGGAATTAAAAGAGATGATGGATAGTTATAAGGGAGAGGATTGATGGCAAGGATGTCAAGGATAATCGTGCCTGGACAAGCGCTGCATATAATACAGCGTGGTGTGAATCGCCAAGCCGTCTTCTTTGCGGATACAGATTATCGACTGTATTTAGAGGTATTAAAGGAAGTGTTGGAACAACACAGATGTTTGCTTCATGCCTATGTATTAATGACCAATCATGTGCATATGCTCATGACACCAACGGATGAAGAAGGGCCATCAAAAGTGATGCAAAGTGTAGGACGAGGCTACGTGAGATACGTGAACGCAAGTTATAGACGAACAGGAACGTTATGGGAAGAAATAATAGGGTCAGACTCGATTTAATTTCCTTTCGGTGCTAGGATGCAGTTTTTCATGGAAGAGAAGCGCAAGAAATGAAGTTCTGCTTATGGCCCGTTTAGCACGCTATTTTGTAAAAGACCAACCACAACATGTTATCCAGCGAGGTAATAATCGCGAACCTATCTTTGCGGCGGATGACGATTATCAGTTTTATCTGGAATGTTTGCATGAGGCTGCTGATCGACAAGGATGTTTGATTCATGCATATGTGTTGATGACGAACCATGTGCATCTTTTGGCAAGCCCCGGCACTGAAGCCAGCTTGCCTAAAACCCTGCAATCCGTTGGGCGTCGCTACGTGCAATATTTCAATTATCGCTATGAGCGCACCGGCACCCTCTGGGAAGGGCGTTATAAGGCGACCTTAATTGATAGTGAGCAGTACTTATTGACCTGTATGCGCTATATAGAGCTTAATCCTGTACGTGCTGGAATGGTTGATCATCCTGGAGACTATCCGTGGTCTAGTTATGGTGCTAATGCGGTAGGTGAAGCGAATAGACTCATTACCCCTCATTTATTATACCGACGGCTAGGGCGCAGTGCGCAGGCAAGACAAAGAGGTTATCGGCAACTTTTTCGTGGCCAGATTGGCAAGACTGATTTGCAAGCCATTCGTGAAGCAACAAACAAGGCATGGGTTTTGGGAAATGATCGGTTTAAAGAAAAGGTAGCAACGCTTGCAGGGCGGCGCACTCAACCTAAGCCCAGAGGAAGGCCTGTCAAGAAAGATGATTAAGTCGAGTCTGACCCTATTATTCCTTTATGACCCTATTATTCCTTTAGTGTTTTCTGTATTTTTTCCTTGCCCCGGTGTTGCGCTGGCTGGACAACTTATCTAAAGCAAAGCAGGATTGCTTATCGGGGACTAACCGCCTCCGCTCCGCTCCGTGCCCTAGGGGTGCTCTCCTTGCGGTCAGCAAAAGATCACGCTTCACGTTATGCAGCCAGCCAGGCCAGTGCCAAGCCCAATAACACAAACAGTGTGATCGTAGCATTCCATCCAGCTACAAAGTCTTGCAGTTTCTGCCAGTGACTGCTGTACTGATAGTGTTTTACCACCTTTAACCATGAGACATGCCAAAGCGACTGAAGTCCGAGCAGCGTGTCTTCACCCCATTGCCGGGTTGCGCCGATCCATCGGTTTAATATTTCCACTCGCGGTAACGCTACGGCAGGGTGTTGGTGGCGTGTTTTCTGCGTCCAACCGATGGTAACAATCAGTAGTGCTAGCAAGATTCCCAATGAAGCGATGAAGGGATAGCCAAGGTATTCGTATTGACGCCATATCGTTGGATGGGCCAGCCCTGTTCCCAATGCCGCGATAAACAAGCTGGCGGCGCCACTGCTCATCCACACTATTTTTACAGATGTTGGCGTGCAAAGCTTAAGCGTCGCGTACAGTACGCCGATTACCCCGATCATTTGGATAATCATTGCTGAAATACCAAAGGCATGTTCGCCAAGCGGCAACCAACGCACTGCTCCAAGCCATCCCATAACAACCGGCACGCCAATTATTAACAAAGCTGTGGCCTGATTCGTTGACTTGAATGCGCTCGACAACCACAAATGAGCAGGCCATATTCCTGTCTTGAGTGCGAAACCGATGAAGGTTACCCAAAGATAAAATTGTGAGGATGAAGCCTTTGCCATGGCTTCGCGAACGCCTTCGAAACGTAAATTATCTGTCGTGAACGCGGCAAGCAATAGTGCTTCGAATAACAGTAGATCCGCTATGATTAAAAAGATAAGGTAAAGGCGACCAGCGCGCTGCGTCTCTGCATTACCGTTCTGAACGAACAGAGCGTAAAAACCGTAGCTCATGATTGTAGTAAAGCAAAAAAAGCCAACCAGATCGTTTGCCAACACGGCGCCCAGGTTACCAGCCAGAGTCAGTAGAAAAAATGTGGTTGAGCGCCCGTTCGCAAAACCTTGTTTCGAAGACGTTATCATCGTCGCCGCTGTGAACCAGATTACAACGGACATCGCCAAGACCCAGCGAGTCGCATCATCGATGGTGAATCCTGTTCCGAAAAGTAGCCAGGGCAGTTGCAGCGAGACATTACCAGGTAATACTGCCAGCAGCGCTACCGGCACAATGGCTAGATGACGCGGCCAGTATAGACGCGAATGCAGCGCAGGTATGGCTAGCAGTAGCGGCCAGGCCACGGCAATTACCATAACAATCGAAAGCAAGATAGCGTAGATCTCTGCACTCATGGTCGAGAGAACTCATGCTCTGCAATGAATTGCGCCCATTCCAGCGGACTAAATGTCGATGTCGCTAATAGGCCTGCAGCCAATGCCATTAGTGCAGTGATGACAGGTGGTAGCAATAGCATCCAGGCTGTTTCCTTGCGGCCAAAGTCGAACTCTTTTGGCCAAGTGCTCGGCGGCTCTTGAAACCAGGCGCGATGTAGAATTGGCAAAAAATAGGCGGCGTTAAGCAGGCTACTGCCTGCCAGCACGATAATCACCCATTCCTGGCCTGCTTGCAGCGCGCCCAGACCTAAATACCATTTAGTGACAAACCCGGCAACTGGCGGAGCACCAATCATGCCAAAGGCACCGATGGTAAAGGCTGCCATGGTCCAGGGCATGCGCCGCCCGACACCGTTCATTTCGCTGATCTTGTGGATACCCAGGGTCTCGGCAAGATTACCGGCACAGAAAAACAGGGTAATTTTCATCAAGCCCTGATGCACCAGATGCACTACGCCACCAATGGCAGCAACAGGCCCGGCGATGGCGGTACCTAACACAATATAGGAGACCTGGCTTATGGTGGAAAATGCCAGTCTGCGCTTTAGATCATCCTGAAACAGGGCGCGTAAGGAACCGTAAATAATGGTTATTGCTGCTAGCCAGGCCAGGGGGGCTAGCACGCCCAGGTTGGCGGCAAACTCTACTCCGAACACATCATAGACGACACGCACAATGCCAAACGCGCCAGCCTTTACCACAGCCACGGCATGCAACAGGGCACTGACCGGCGCCGGTGCGACCATGGCCTGCGGCAGCCAGCCGTGCAGTGGTACCAACGCCGCCTTGACACCAAATCCGGCAATTAGCAAAGTGAAAATAATAATCAGTGCCGTATGATGCTCTGCTCCCAAGCTGTCAAGAAACCCCTGCGGTGTAAACTCCAATGTGCCGGTCAAGGTATAGAGCCATACCGTTGCCACCAGTAACAAGGCGCCTCCTGTAATTGTATACCGTAAATAAATCAGCCCGGCATGGCGTGCGGCCTCGGTACCGCGATGTACAACTAATGGATAGGTGGCGAGGGTCAGCAGTTCGTAGAACAGTAAAAAAGTGATCAGGTTGCCGGACAGAGCTACGCCAACGGTGGCGGTGACGCACAGACTGAAAAATCCAAAGAAGCGGCTACGATGAGGTGAGTGTTCTAGGTAGCCTATGGCATAAACAGTTGTGACCAACCACAGCACCGCAGACAGAGAAACGAATAACAGGGACAGCGGCCCCGCTCGCAGCACGAGCTCCAGCCCTGGCAACAGTGCCAGCCGCGTTTCATACTGCTGCCCTTGGGAAACCCCCCACAATACAAATCCCACCAAAACTAGTTTCACCAAGGCACCAGACAAATTAAGTACAGTGCGCAGGCGGACTCTTTCTTCTGTCAGGCCGAAAATGATCAAGCCTGGCAGCAAAGAGCTTGCAATCATGAGCGGTGGCATCCACGCGTTCCAGTTCATGGTCTGACCTCACCGATACCAAATGGGTCACCAATGCTAACTAACGACAATACTGGAACCGCCAGAAAACCCAGCAGGATAGCCGCGACCGCGAGCAGCAGCGCCGCCCATTCCATGCTGGCGGGAACGGCTTTCGATTCGTGCGATACGTCAGCCTGGGTGAAGGCGTAGCCCAGCACTTTGAAGATATAACCCGCTGCTAACAAGCCGCCGAGAATCATGACTACGACCAAGTCCCAGCGTCCTTGCATCAAAGCTGCCTCAAGCAACAGCCATTTACCGATAAAGCCACCGCTTGGCGGTAGCCCCATGATGCTGACCCCGGCCAAGGCAAAAGCGCCTGCGGTAAGAGGCAGGCGCTGTACCACTCGATCCAGATCAGCGATACGGTCATGCCCGCCAAAGCACAGTAGATTGCCGGCCGCCATAAACATGGCTGCCTTGGCCAGGGCATGAGACAGTACCAGATATGTGACCGCGCTCCAGGCCGAAACACCCGTAGCCGCGACTAACGGAAACGCCAGAAACAAATAACCAACCTGGGCTACGGTGGAATAGGCGATAAGTAACTTCAGCCGAGTTTGACGCAAGGCTTGCACGGAGCCCCAGAGTATGGCTGCGGCACCAAGCAGCCCTAACAGTTGTTCGACACCTGCACCGCCAACAAGGGGGCCGAAGATCTCCAGCCATAAACGCAGCAGGATATAAAAAGAGGCTTTCACTACCAGCGCTGAGAGCAGAGCGCTTACAGGCGTCGGCGCACTGGCATGGGCGGGTGGCAGCCAGAAATGCAGTGGGAACAATGCCGTCTTGAGTAATAGACCGGCCCCCATCAGCCCTAATGCGGCCCAAATTATTGGGGAAGGCTCGGCCCGCTCGGCAAGCAGAGCAATGTCCACAGTGCCAAAACCGTGATAAAGCAGTGCAACGCCAAGTAAGTAGGCTAACGACCCTAATAAAGCCGCTAGCAGATAACGCATGGCAGCACCGAGTGCCTCGCGGCTGCCCGCTAGCGCTACCAGCGCCACCGCTGCCAGCCCCATCAATTCGAAGGTGACGTAGATGTTGAAAATATCGGCTGAAAGAAAAAGGGCATTCAGTGCGGCCAGTAAAAACAGCCACAGCGGCCAGAACAGCACCGCTTGTTCATGTTTGAAATAAGTTGCTGAATAAACGCTGATGCCTATCCCCACTAATGCAGTAATGGCGAGCATTAACAGGCTTAGACCATCGGCATACAAATCGACGCCCAGAGGTGCACCCCAGCCTCCCACGGCATGGCGATAAACACCATTATCAAAGATTTGCCAGGCTAATCCTACTACAAGCAGTGCGACGGCAAAGACAATAAATAGCCCTGTTATCTTCGCTATCTGTGGCCAAAGAAAACAGAGCATGCCGCCTGTTACCGGCAGCAGAATCAGAATGACGCCCCAGGGAAACTCCGTGAACACTGCACCCATCAATGTTACTCTCGCCGGTCGTCAGGAAGCTCGGCATGTCCGCTTTTTGCATTCAGCTTGAGCATCAAGGTAAGCGCCAGCGCTGTGGCCGAAACTGCAACCACAATGCCGGTGATGACCATGGCGTGCGGCACCGCATCCAGTGGAGCGTCCCCGGTGCGTTTTGCTAATGCTACCAGCACCATGAAAACCCCGCTGCCCATGACATTGAGCGCTAGAATTTTGCGTAGTAGGTGTGCATGAATAATCAGGGCGAACAGGCCAAGCGCGAACAGTCCCGTACCCACCAGGGCGTAAAGAAAAGGGGTGCTCATGTCTGATTCTTATTTCGGTTATTTTTTCTGGGGTCTCCACCCAGAAACAGCGCAGCCAGTGTGACACCAATAGAGACCGTCGCTGCAGTTTCGAGAATCAGAATCAGCACCCCAGCTTGCGTTGGAGGATATTCCAGCATCTGTCCCTTCATTAGCAGTGTGAGCACAGCTACTATCACGAATGTGGCAGGACCCGTTACCAGAACGAGTCGTAGTGGCAAGGCCATGAGACCAGCGCGGGGACGCCAACCAGCCAATAGCAACAATACGCCCGCTGCGCCCAGTACCGCCCCTGCCTGAAAAGCACCGCCGGGCGCATGGGCACCGACCCACAATAGATACGCGGCCACCAGAATGAATATCGGTGTTAGCAGACGCGCCAGGGTATCCAACACAATACCCGGTGCAGCCTTGCGGTCGAGACTTGCACTATTAAGTGACCAGACACCCAGCAGTGCCAGTAATAACACCACGATCTCCAGCAGGGTATCGTAACCGCGGAAATTGAGCAGTACGGCGGTCACCGGGTTACTCGCTCCACTGATTGCCAGATTCGCGGCAACCTCTGTACTGAGCCCCGCTGCATAAGGGGGTAGTGATAAAACCACATAGCCGAGTCCGGTAGTGACTAGCAGTATTGCAACCGCTGGTAACCATTGCCATGACCAAACTTTTGTCACGTTTTTTTCTGGTGGTACGGTGAAATCGTCATGCGCTTCGGTTGGGTGTAATTTTGCCAACGCCGCCATAAGCAGGGCACCGGTCAGTCCGGCGCCGATAGCGGCTTCGGCGAGGGCGACATCCGGCGCTGCCAGACGTACCCAGGCCAGCGCCATCAACAAGCCAAAGGCGACGAACAATACAATGGCCTTGAATAGGTCTGGGCAGGCCAGCGCGCGCCAGGCTAACCACAATAAGCTTAACCCTAACAGGCTATCGAAGACCCATGTCAGTAGCGTCATGGCTTCCACATGCGAATCCCCCGTTGTAGTGCGCCGCTGGCAATCAAATGGGCAACGCTGGCCCCGGCGATTAATACTAACCACCAGATCAGCAGTAGCTTACCCACCACAGACCAGGATTCTGCTTGCACGGCGAGCCCTGCTACCATCAGGCCTAACCCTACATTGTCAGCCTTGGTCAAGGCATGAAGGCGGGTATAAACATCGGGAAAGCGTAACAGACCCAGAGTGCCGGCCAGAAAGAAGACAGCTCCGGCGATCAGCAGTGCAGCAGAGAGGTAATCACTTGGGTTTATGGTTTGCCTCCTGGTTCGGCCAGGCGCGTCGTACAAAAGCCACTGCCGTCATTGCGGCTAACAGGGCAAACACCAGTGCTACATCGCGCAGGGCCGCGTTTGTATTGGCTTGCGCCAGCAATAATAATATGGCCACCGCAGTGGTGCCGAATAATTGCGCAGCCAACATGCGATCGGCAGCAGTCGGGCCACGCAGCACACGCCACATGCCAGCGCCGAGGTTGAGCAGCAAAAACAGTGCTAATGCAAGGTAGAGAAGTTGCATGCGTGTTTAGTTTGATTGCGTAATAGGTGTTACGAAGCCAGGTGGTTTAATAGCGAGTACGGAACAATCGAGTTGATTCAAAATCGTTTCTGCGGTATTACCCATAATGAAGCCGGGAATACCCGTGCGAGCCACTGTTCCCATTACGACGAGATCAGCCTCTATTCGTTTTGCCAATGCAGGTATTTCTTTACGCGCGCCGCCCTTGACCAAATGCGTTTGTGGTTTGAGATAATCGAGGGCGTCCTGCCCCAAATCGTGGGTTACCTTATGCATCAGCGTATCCAGATTGGTTTTGTGCAGTTGCATTGCTTGTTCGACGTAAGCATTAATTTTATCTTCTGGTGCTTGTATAAAGCCACCACTCATAGCGCTTTCGCCAAAAATGTTCCAGGCATGCGCAACGTGCAGCTCAGCAAAATCGGACAATGCTACAGCACTGGCTATTTCAATAATTTGCTGATTTAAGATACTTCGTGCTTCCAGTTCTGCCAGCGGATAGCCATCGTCTACATCAACCGCAGCCAGGATACGTCGATAGGGTTTCAGTGTTTGCGGCTTGATGAGCCATACCGGGCACGGGCATTTGCGTAACAGATGCATATCGTTGCTACCGAATAAGCGATCCAGCCAATCGCGAGCTTCGGGTATTTTAATCACTAGGTCACGCTCGTTGCGTAGTACCTCGCGGACGGTTTCCAAGAAAGGTACACCTGTTAATATTTTGGTTTTAATTTCGATTCGTGTGCGGTAAGGATCCACCAATGCATTCAAGTTTTGCTCATGGGTATTCTCCATTGTGGTTTGCAGGTTGGCAGCAATATTTTCCCCGTCCGACATATGGGTGCCGGCAGTGACACGTTCAATTACGTCGATGACTGTTAAGCTGGCCTGGTTATTCTCTGCCACTGCAACAGCACGTTCGAGGGCAGGCTTGCATGCCTTTTCGGTTTCCACTACGCAAAGAATATTTTTGAATCTTTTCATTTCATTCAGTTCCTCAAGAAACATTCAGGGATGTATCGAACATCCTTGCCACAATTTGTTCTAATGCTTTGAGTTCTGCCACAACATTTTTTTGTCTGTCCAGTACATGTACTTTTAACACATTATGCTCAAGCACGGCACTAAGTGTGCCTGGCAGCAGGCTCACCGTGTTGACCATAAATGCTTGAGGCAATCCTGGCGGTAGTTGCAGTGGGTATTCAATAAGATCCGGAGCGATGGGCATGCGCGGATGAAAGGCGCGCCAGGCTACGTCTGTGCCGCCGAGTAGGGAGCGCTGAAAGAAAAAGGGCACGAATCGTAGAATTTCAGACCAAATCAAAGGTGTAGGTGGAATTAACGCGACACTGACGATAACGGCAAGTAGTACCGCTGGTATACCTACCCACCAGGATGCTGTAGCGCCGCCGCCAAGCACCGACCAAATGAGAGTGAATAAACTCGCCCGTACTGCGATGGATGGCCAACTTGTTTTTCTGTTACCCATGTTATTGATCAGCCCCTACTTGGCTGTACTGAAAAACGCATCCCATTGTCGTGTCACCGATGGTATCTATTTTATCGGTGATTGTTTGTGCTCATGTCATGTTTTTATTTAGGTTGGTGTATTTTCGCGGAAATAATTTTTTCAACTCGACCAAAAACAACACTATAAATCAATTTGCTACTCAATTTGGGGGGACGCCACAATAACACCCAAGAGTTCGTGCGTGTTGAGGGTTTATGGCTTGATAATTAGATTTAACTAAGCGGAATTATTAATTTAATTGGTTTTATTTTTGGTAGTTAAATCAATTTAATTCCTTCATTTTCTAAAAATTGGCAGAGGCGAATAAGTGGCAGGCCGATCAATGTGCTGGGGTCTTGCGATTCGATGCTCTCTAATAATATGGTGCCTAGTCCTTCCGATTTGAAGGCGCCTGCGCAATCATAGGGTTGCTCGGCACGTAAATAGGCATCAATTTTGGCTGCTGATAGTGGCTTAAAGTGGACTTTTACTATTTCTACAGATTGCTGGGCTTTGCCCGAAGCGCTGTTTAATAGGCATAGTGAGGTGTGAAAACACACCGTTTTTGCTGATAATTTGCTCAATTGCTCAATTGCAGCAGTATGATTACCTGGTTTTCCGAGTCGTTCTCCATCACATTCTACTACTTGGTCTGAGCCAATGATTAGGGCGTTTGGACGTGACTCTGCCACAGTTTGAGATTTTAATAGCGCTAATCTGCCCGCCAAATCGGCTGCTTTTTCGCCATTTTGTGCGGTTTCATCACAATTTGGCGACACACAGTCAAAAGATAGGCGTAAACGGCCCAATAATTCGCGCCGATAGGGTGATGATGAGGCTAAAATCAGGGGAATGTTATTCATGTAGAGACGGCTGGTGAATATCCATGATAAAATGACATTTTGACACTAAACGTATTGTTTTATAAGATAAAACGTTTATGCCAGTAGTATTTGAAGTTGATGTCGATCCGTATCTGCAAGCACGTCGAGCGCGGCACATGCAGGGTAGTATCTCGCTAGCGAAATTTGAACGCTTGGTTGATGCTTTATCGCGTGCTGATGGAGATGTTGATGTCGACATTCAATTCGGTCATGGTGTTAGTGGTAAGGCTCAGGCTCAGTTTCAGCTTGGCTTAAGTGCGACATTAATTGCTGAATGTCAGCGTTGTTTGGGTGAAGTGAATTACCCAATCAGTAGTGATAAAACAATGATGCTTGTTAAGGACAAAGAGGCCTTAGCAAAAGTGCCAGAAGAGTTTGAGCCGGTATTGGTGGAAGAAGATAAGCTTTCTTTGATGTCCATTATAGAAGATGAGTTGTTGTTGTCTTTGCCGCTAATGTTTAAGCATGATGCTTGCCATATGGCAGTTACAGCGAAAGAGAGTGACGAAGAAGAATTTGAAGTGCGTGTTAACCCGTTTGTTGTGTTGAGTGAACTCAAAAGTAAAAAGTAGGTTAAGGCGTAAATGAATACACTTATTTAGCAAAAATTTGCTAGGTAATAATTTTAGTGTTGTTATTTTTTAGGAGTAAGACCAATGGCCGTACAAAAGAGTAAAGTGACACCTTCAAGACGTGGTATGCGTCGTTCGCATGATTCGTTAACCACAGCAGCGGTTTCTATTGAGCCGACTACAGGTGAAACACATCGTCGTCATCACATCAGTGCTAGTGGTTACTATCGCGGCAAAAAAGTTATTGACGTTGCAGGCGACGAATAATAACTGCAATTCTATTTTTTTAGATAGCAGAGCGTTTATTGAGTGACAACAATCGCGCTTGACGCCATGGGCGGTGACCATGGCGTTGCTACAACCGTTTCCGCAGCATGTCAGCTGCTTAAAGAAACCTCTTCTAAAGATTCTAAGGTAAAACTTATTCTCGTTGGTCAGCAGGATGTGATTGCTGACGCCTTGCGTAAAGTAAATGTCAATGTTGGCAAATATTTATCTATTCAGCACGCTTCTGAAGTGGTTGAAATGGGTGAGTCACCTGCTCTAGCGCTACGTGGTAAAAAAGATTCTTCAATGCGCGTTGCCATTAATTTGGTGAAAGAGGGTGTTGCCGATGCTTGCGTCAGCGCTGGTAATACCGGCGCGCTAATGGCGACATCACGTTATGTCTTGAAGACCTTGCCAGGGATTGATCGCCCGGCGATTTGCTCGACGTTACCCACCATTGATCCTGATACCCACACCCATATGTTGGATTTGGGCGCGAATGTTGATACCAGTGCTGAACACTTGTTTCAATTTGCTGTTATGGGCTCAGTGCTTGTTGCGGCAGTTGATGATATCGCTGCTCCGACGGTCGGTTTGTTAAATATCGGCGAAGAAGAAATGAAGGGTAACGAACAGGTTAAGCAAGCAGCAAAGTTATTGGAAAATAGCCATTTAAACTATTACGGCTTTGTTGAAGGCGATGATATTTATAAAGGCAAAGTTAATGTTGTTGTCTGCGATGGTTTTGCTGGTAATGTTGCACTAAAGAGTAGTGAAGGTGTTGCTAAGATGATTAGTCATTATTTAAAAAAATCATTTAATAAGAATTTGCTGACACGAATTGCCGGCGTGTGTGCCAGCAGTGTATTAAAACAGTTTCGTGACCGTATGGATCCACGCCGATATAATGGCGCTAGCTTACTTGGGCTGCGTGGCATTGTTGTTAAAAGCCATGGTGGTGCTGATGCCTTTGCGTTTAAGCACGCTATAAAAGAAGCAATTATTGAGGTGGAAAAAAATGTACCTCAGCAACTGGAAAAAGAAGTGGAAGACGTTTTAGTAGGGCAACGTGCAGGATGATTTATTCACGTATAAGCGGCACCGGTAGTTTTTTACCAGAGAAGGTTTATACCAATGCTGATTTAGAACGCATGGTGGATACCTCTGATGAGTGGATTATCGAACGCACTGGTATTAAGCAACGTCATATTGCCGGCGAAGGTGAAACGACTTGTGATTTGGCTGAGCATGCATCACGTGCTGCGATTGAAGCCGCAGGTTTATCCCCCGATGATATCGACTTAATTGTTTTTGCAACGACCACGCCTGATCAAGTTTTTCCTAGTACTGCCTGTTTATTACAAAAGCGTTTAGGCATACATGGGCCAGCTGCATTTGATGTGCAAGCAGTATGTTCTGGTTTTATCTATGCGATATCTATTGCTGATAAATTCATTAAAACAGATTCAGCAAAAAATGCCTTAGTCGTTGGCTCTGAAACCATGTCGCGCATTGTTGATTGGACTGATCGCGAAACCTGTATTTTATTTGGTGACGGTGCGGGGGCAGTTGTACTGAGTGCGAGTGATGAACCTGGTATTATTTCAACGCATTTGCATGCTGATGGTCAATACGAACCTTTGTTAACTGTGCCTAAAGGTATTTCGACAGATTATGAGGCGGTTAAACAAAGCGAAGCTTTTATTAATATGAAAGGTCGTGAAGTTTTCAAAGTCGCCGTTAATACATTGGGCGGTATTGTTGAAGAAACATTAAGCGCTGCGGGCATGACACAAGACGATGTTGATTGGTTGGTGCCACATCAAGCGAATATTCGAATTATTAATGCCATTGGAAAAAAACTCCGCTTGCCAAGTGAGCGCGTTGTAGTCACTGTACAAAATCACGGTAATACCTCTGCCGCTTCAGTGCCCTTAGCATTGGATACGGCTATTCGAGATGGCCGTATCCAACGTGGTGAAACCTTATTTTTAGAAGCTTTTGGTGGCGGGTTCACCTGGGGCTCTGCTTTACTTACCTATTAGTCGTTATTTTTATTATGTCTTATTCTTTTGTTTTTCCTGGTCAAGGTTCACAAGCTGTTGGCATGTTGGCCGAGCTGTATGATCAAGAACCTATTATTGCTGCAACGTTCGACGAAGCTTCTGCCTTATTAGGTTATGACCTATGGCAAGTGGTTAAGGAAGGGCCTGCAGAAGAGTTAAATAAAACTGAAATCACTCAACCTGCGATTTTAGTCGCGTCGGTGGCGTGTTATCGCGTTTGGCTTGATAAGGGGCTTGATGCACCTATTGCCATGAGTGGTCACAGTTTAGGTGAATACTCTGCCTTGGTTTGTGCCGGCGCTTTATCATTTGCTGATGCG
>JAJRWO010000277.1 GCA_024276775.1 Gammaproteobacteria bacterium
CTAGCTCGCCAGCCCCTTTGCCTCGCCGAACCAATTCAGGCCCTTGCGCCAGAATTTCAATCACACTGGTGGGCTCCATGCCACAATAACCACCATCAATGATCAAGTCTACAAGGTTACCCATACTAGCCTTCATATCGTAAGGATCAATCATGGGGTACTCTTCACCCGGCAATAACAAGGTTGAACTGAGAATAGGCTCACCCAGCTCGTCCAGTAAGGCCAAGGTAATTGTATTATCCGGCACACGCACACCAATGGTTTTACGCTTGGGGTGTAACAGACGCTTGGGCACGCTCTTCATAGCTGGCAGGATAAACGTGTATGGCCCCGGGGTAATATTTTTAATAAACCGATAGGCAATATTATCGATCAACCCGTAATCAGACATCTCTCCCATATCCCGGCACATCAGGGTGAAATTATGTTTATTATCCAGCTGCCGAATCTGACGAATACGATCAACCGCCTTTTTATCACCAATCTGACAACCCAACGCATAACAGGAATCGGTAGGGTATATCACCACCCCACCCTGCTTGATAATCCCCACCGCACCACGAATCAGGCGTAACTGAGGATCATCCGGGTGAATCTGAAAAAACTGGCTCATGAATTGTTCCTGTAAAGCATGCTTATGTTCCTTGCCACAGCTCCCAAACGGGTTCGCAAGCGTCAGGCAACAGCGGTATCTGCCCCATCTTACTCCAAGTCTGGCTGGGACCATGATAGTCAGACCCTATCGATGCTCGTAGCTCATACTTTTTAGCATAATCCGTCATATTTTTGGTGATATTTATGTTTTGACGACCAGAGATCACCTCTAAACCGGCCCCCCCCAGCTGTTTGAATTCATCAAACAACCTCCGCAGCTTGGTCGCCGATAGCTTGTAGCGGGCAGGATGGGCGATCACTGCATGACCACCGGCCGAACGAATCCACGCCACTGCCTCTGCCAAAGAAACCCACTCACTGGCTACATAGGCCTTTTTGCCATCCCCCAAATAGCGATCGAAGGCCGTCTGCATGGTTTTGACATAACCATTATCAAGCAGAAAACGTGCAAAGTGAGTACGACTCAATATCTGACCATTAACATAAGTCTGCGCCCCATCCAGAGCACCATCTATACCCAGCTTGGCCAGACGACGAGCTATCTCTACCGCCCGCCCGGTTCGTTGATGGCGCAACCCCGCCAAGCCAGTCTGCAAAGCCGCATTTTCAACATCAAAATTGAGACCGACAATATGCAGCAGATGCTTGCCCCAGGTGACTGAAATTTCAACACCGGAAACAAACACCAAACCAAGCCTGTTTGCCTCAGCGGCTGCTTCTGCACAACCTGCGGTGGCATCATGATCCGTCAGGGCCAACACCTCTACACCGCAACCATGAGCATAGCGAACCAGCTCAGTCGGGCTCAGCTCACCGTCAGAGACAAGCGAATGGCAATGCAGGTCATATTTTTTATATCGGTTGAATTCCATTGTTAACGCTGGGGTCTCAAAAGGGAAGATACAAGCACAAAGCCAGCTATGATAGAATCTTTGGCCACATTTAGCGAGCCTGTATCGGCTCGACAATTAAGACTTGCTGTTCCGAGGATGACATGAAATTTCTGTTCGATTTTTTTCCGATACTCTTATTTTTTATTGCCTATAAAGCCTACGACATCTATGTCGCCACAGCAGTCGCCATCATCGCCGCATTTATTCAGGTAGGTTGGTTCTGGTTACAGCATCGGCGTTTCGAAAAAATGCACGTCATCACCCTGCTTTTAATTACCCTTCTCGGCGGAGCCACCTTGATGCTTCAAGACCCGGATTTTATCAAATGGAAACCCACCATCGTTAACTGGTTGTTCGGTGTCGTTTTCATCGGCAGCCAGTTCATCGGCAAAAAAACTATTATCCAACGAATGATGGAATCCAGCGTAGAATTACCTGCTGCTATTTGGATCAAACTTAATCTTGCCTGGGCAATATTTTTCATCTTCCTTGGCTTTCTCAATCTATACGTTGCCTTTTCCGGCCACTACGATATGGATGCCTGGGTAAACTTTAAAATGTTCGGCATGATTGGTTTAACCTTTATCTTCATCATTGGCCAAGCTTTTTTTATCGGCCGTTACATAAAAGAACCCGAAGATGAAAATACACCAGAAAACGCCAAGGAGAAGCCATAGTGCTTTACGCCATCATCGCCCAAGATGTGGAAAACAGCCTCGATAAGCGCTTGGCAGTACGCCCTGCCCATCTCGAACGCCTGGAGCAGCTTAGAAGTGAGGGCCGCTTGCAACTGGCCGGCCCTTTCCCGGCCATCGATAATATCGATCCCGGCCCCGCCGGTTTCAGTGGTAGCCTGATTGTGGCCGAATTCAATTCACTTGAGGCAGCACAAGCGTGGGCAGATCAGGATCCCTACATAGAAGCGGGTGTTTATCAGTATGTTGCAGTACAGCCATTTAAAAAGGTACTGCCCTGATGAACACAGAAAGAGAGCGACTAATTAGACAGCGCATTGATGAGTCACTTAAACCTGATTTTCTGGAATTGATTGATGACAGCCATATGCACGTTGGTCACGGCGCCAAAGGGGGACACTACAATATTAAAGTCATCTCAAATGCATTTACAGACAAAAGCATGTTACAGAGACATCGCCTTGTGTATAACGCCGTAGGCGATTTGATGACGACCGAAATACACGCATTTAGCATTGACGCCAAAACCCCTACAGAAGTACAAACAGAAAATTAGCGCTCGAAACAGAACCAAACCTACGGTAGAATTAAGGCACCCCCCTTCATTACCATGAGACTAGGATCCCCCAATGAGCAAAATCAAAAGTTCAATTTCTGCCCTGATTTTCAGCGCTTTGATTCTTCCAAGTGCATTTGCTGACGAAGATAAAGTCTTGGCCATTATCAATGGTGACCCGGTTAAGACCTCCGAACTGTTGACCTACGCCAAGGTTAAAAATGCCAAGGCCGACCTTAGTAATGACGTTATTCGCAAACAAATGATTCAGGCATATGTTGGTCGCGAACTGTTATATCAGGATGCCATCGCACAAAAAATTGATCAATTGCCCATCGTCAAACTGGCGCTTGAAAACCAGCGCCATGAAGTTATTTCACAGGCCTTGGTTGCCAAGATTGTCCAAGAAACAACTCTGACAGATAAACAGCTCCGTGCAGCCTATGACAAAAAAGCTGCCGAATTAAAGACTGATAACAAAGAGTTTCCTTCATACGAACAAGCAAAACCGCAGATTGCAAAATTAATGATTGAACAGACTATCGCTCAATATATCCAAACACTGCAAAAAAAGGCCACCATCGAAAAACCTAAATAAATACAGACTGCCTGGCGCTGCAACGGCGCCGGGTTATTCATAACCTTGCAAAAAGGCTATAAACCCCGTTTCGTCCAACACTTTAATCCCAAGCGATTCAGCCTTGCTTAACTTAGTGCCTGCATCAGCACCGGCAACCACTAAACTGGTTTTTTTGGACACACTGCCTGCCACCTTCGCACCTAACGCCAACAAACGCTCCTTAGCCTCATTGCGCGTCATTTCAGTCAAGGCCCCTGTTAGCACAATAGTCTGTCCTGTCAAAGGCTGTTCATCCTGTTTTATAGGTTGCATGGCAGGCCAAGACACACCCGCCTGTTGCAGCTTATCAATTACTTCACGATTATGTGGCTGTTTAAAAAAGGCCTGAACATGAGCCGCAACCACAGGGCCAACCTCACTGACTTGCTGTAAGGCATCAATCTCTGCCAGCATAATTGCCTCAAGGCTTAGAAAGTAATTGGCCAGTGTTTGCGCCGTGGTCTCTCCGACCTCGCGAATTCCCAAAGCATACAAAAATTTAGCCAATGTAGTTTGCTTGCTTTTTTCCAGCGCGACAATCAAGTTAGCCGACGATTTTTCACCCATTCGTTCTAAACCTGCAACTTGCGTCTGGGTTAAGTTAAATAGACCGGCAACATTATGAATCAAACCTTGATCGGATAATTGCTCCACAAGCTTATCCCCCAGACCATCAATATCCATCGCCTTGCGCGAAGCAAAATGTTTAATGGCCTCTTTGCGCTGGGCATTGCAATACAAACCACCGGAACACCGAGCAATGGTTTCACCTTCAGCTCTGATCACATCAGAATCACAGACAGGACACTGACGGGGCATCACAAATGACCGGGCATCTTTAGGCCGTCGGGAAAGCACCACAGAGGCAACCTCGGGAATCACATCGCCCGCTCGGCGTACAATCACCGTATCGCCGATATGCACATCCTTACGCCTGACCTCATCTTCATTGTGCAACGTGGCATTACTAACAGTGACACCACCCACAAAGACTGGCTCAAGCCTGGCAACCGGAGTAATGGCTCCGGTTCTCCCCACCTGCACTTCAATATCAAGCACTCGGGTCATCTCTTCCTGGGCAGGAAATTTATGCGCAATGGCCCAGCGCGGTGCCCGAGCAACAAAGCCCAGCATCTCACGCTGATCAAGACAATTAACCTTGTAAACCACACCGTCAATCTCATAAGCCAAACTGCTTCGCTTTTCAGACAATAATCGATAATAGGCCAAAACACCCGCCAGCCCCTGAGCCACGCTAACCTCAGGCGAAACTCGCAGGCCCCATTGTTTAAGCCTTTCCAATACGGTACTGTGAGTCTCAGGTAATACCATTCCCTCAACAAAACCAATACCGTAACAATACATAGACAATGAGCGTTTAGCTGTGACACGCGGATCGAGCTGCCGCAAGCTGCCCGCCGCCGCATTGCGAGGGTTGGCAAATTCTTTTTCACCCATTTCACGCGCCTTGGCATTCAATCGTTCAAAACTGGCCTTGGGCATATAAACTTCACCACGTACCTCCAGTACACGCGGCCAACCATCACCCACCAGCCTGAGAGGAATTGAATTAATCGTGCGAATATTATGCGTGACATCTTCACCGGTCAGCCCATCTCCCCGCGTCGCCGCCTGCACCAGAACACCCGCTTCATAACGAATACTGATGGCCAAACCATCAAGCTTTGGCTCTGCGACATATTCAATCGCTTGAACGTCTAATCGTTCCCGAACACGACGATCAAAATCCGCCACCTCCTCATCCGAAAAGGCATTATCCAGCGACAGCATGGCAAGTTTGTGTGCTACCTGACCAAAAGCTTTAATGGGTTCAGCCCCAACACGCTGTGTCGGTGAATCCAACGTAATCCGTTCAGGATGCTCACACTCCAACTGCTGAAGTTCGCGCAACAAGCGATCATATTCAGCATCTGGAACTTCAGGGGCATCAAGCACGTAATAAAGACGATTGTGATGGGCAATCTCATCACGTAGTTGTTCTATCGGTGATACTTTTTTAAGATCAGGCATAATACAGATAAAACCACACGATGACTTTGAAAGAGTCACCCGATTCAAGATAAAGATGATAACGCCCGGCATAAGCGTCAACTAATGAGATGAAAGGCCTCTCATAGGAAAACCATCATCAGCGATATATACCGCTATTAGATGCCAACCACTCGCGAAGGGCAACCCCTCTATACAAACATATTTTTTGCCTGGATCGGAGGTGGTGGAGAAAGACCTCCCAGCTATTGCGTATTCCGGGCCATGCTGAACACCCACCGGAGTTCTCACAGACATGTCGGACTACACCCCGCTTCTCATTTTTGCCCTTATATAAAGTGGACCCCAGAAATCAGACAGTAGTTTAAGATATAAAAACCTGTCAAAAAGGGGTTCAGAAATGACACGCAAAAAATTTAGCAATACATTTAAAGCCAAAGTTGCACTAGAAGCACTGAAAGGCGA
>JAJRWO010000278.1 GCA_024276775.1 Gammaproteobacteria bacterium
CATTAGCGATACCTAAGCCCCGTAACGCAGCCACCATCATTCCTTGTACAACAAGATCATCATCAACCACAAGCACCGAGCCAACATTCGTTTCAATTGCTCTTTTGACTGCTGCTTTGGTCTGACTTTTTTCCAGCTCTACCAAAATTTTCTTCAATCTTTTTTCCAACACCTCAACCTGGCATTCAAGTTTTTTAATCAATGGCACAGTGGCAGCCAGGTCATTCTCTTTTGCTAATAGCTCTATTTGCCGGCACACATTCGCGGCAATATCCGCCCCAATTGCAGACATGGAAGATTTGAAACGGTGCGCCCAAAAGTCTAATTTGGCGGCATCATTATTATCATAAGCAGAATGAATTTCGGCCAGGGCCTCTGGCTGTGTCTCCAAAAAACTCTTGATCACATCCTGTCTTTCAACATCATTCGAGACCATTTTACTCAGCCTGGATATGTCTAATTCAGCAGTCTGCGGAGCTGCTTGCGGCATAGGCGCTGGCTCAGCGTCAGCCGTTTCCTCCGCCAGCCAACGACTGATTGTTTTTTTCAATACCTTAATATCCAGGGGTTTGGAGATATAATCGTCCATTCCCGCCTCAAGGCAACGCTGCTGTTCACCATCAAGCACATTTGCTGTAACGGCATCAATCACCGCTTGTCTATCACCTGGATGAATGGCTGCAATAAAGTTTTCATAGCTTGTTTCAAGCATTCCTTCTTTATCGCCAAACAGAGGTTCTATCCGCTCTGACCAATACAGCTCACCCGTCTGTATATCCCAGTCCCAAGTACCGATATTGGCAAAAACCTGGCTACGACGCAAACGCTCGTCACTATCACGCAGTGCTTTTTCCGTTGCGATACGATCCCGCACAATAGCAACAAAATGAGGTCGCTGTGCATCAGACAAAACATACTGCAACACGACCTCCACGGGAAAGCTCATGCCTGACTTTTTGCGATGAATCGTGGTAAACGTTAGCGACTCTTTTTCGCCTTCAAGCAATGGTCTGAGCATCTGCTGAAACTGCACCTCATCAATCAAAGGTTTGATATCAACCGGACTCATTTTATACAATTCATCAGGTGAATAACCCAGCTGCTGAATAGCTGCCAGATTGGCATAGGTGAACAGCAAGGTTTTTGGATCAATAAAGAAAACATTATCATGAACCTGGTCCAGCACCCGCCTTAAATGCTGCGACTGGCCTTCACCCTTGTGCGGCTTTTTATTGGCTCGCGTTAACTCAACAATCCGACCATACGTTTCCGTTAGAGGCTTGAGATATTCAATTAAGGTTTGATCATAGCCATTATCACCATTAGCCAGACCTATCATGCCAACCACTTTTTCACCAGACATCACAGGCAGCGCTAAAAAGGCATTCAGCGATGTGCAACCATCGAATAAATCCAGGTGACCAAAATCAGTCGCCGGGTGGTTTTCGATAAGTGCCTCGGCATGGAGTAATACAGCAGCGAATACCCCATGACACGAATCCACTTGATCGCCATTCGATGCATCTTCACGCCAGGCAATACCTTGGCATGCATGCACCTTAAGAAATGGCTGGGCGTCAGTTTCTCTCAGCACTTCGCCGATAAAACCGTGTTCACTCTCGCTCAATAACAGGAAGTCTGCCAGCATATTTTCAAACAGCTGGCCGTCCCCAACATCAAACATAAAATGACCTTGTGCATTGCTAATCGCTGTCAATAGCGCATTAGCCTTCCGCAGGCTCATTCATTCACCCTTATCAACATTAGAAATAAATGTTTACTTCAATAAAACACCTTCATTAATGAATGAACGGAATATTGAGTCCAGAGCAGCCAACCTCTGCGTTTAAACCCTTCGCAATAGCCCACTATTGCGGACGCATTTCGCCTGGGTCTTGAATGCTTTATCTCTCAACTTTTCTCATCCACAATTCATTAGAGACGCTCTGACAACACACAACATCTTCTTATCTTCTTAACGGCCCTCTATTAGCTCAACTTTATAACCATCTGGATCTTCGACAAAAGCGATCACTGTGGCTCCATGCTGCATCGGCCCCGGCTCACGCGTCACCTTGCCGCCGCGGCGCTTCAGTTCATCACAGGTGGTATAGATGTTATCGACACCCAGGGCAATATGACCATCACCATTGCCCAGGTCATAGCTGTCTGTACCCCAGTTATAGGTCAGTTCAATCACCGCAGTGTCTGACTCTTCACCATAACCAACAAAGGCTAAAGTAAATTTTCCGTCTGGGTAATCTTGTTGCCGAAGCAGTGTCATTCCCAGCACATCAGTATAGAACTCGATTGAACGTTCCAGGTGGCCGACACGCAGCATAGTGTGTAACAGGCGCATAATATTCAAGTCCTATTTAAAATGACAGATGTAGTCCAACAACTCACCCACTTCAATCTCAAAGTGAGAGTTGCCAGGGACATTAAAGCTTTCGCCGGCACAATACTCAGACCAATCCTGGCTGTCGGCTAGTTTGATCTTACAACGCCCCTGGGTAACTTCCATCACTTCAGGCGCTTCGGTTGAAAAGCGATAGTGACCCGCCTGCATAATACCCAGCGTTTTCATCTCACCCTTAGCGGTCACTATCGAGCGGCTGGTGACCTTGCCGCCGTGATAAACATTGGCCTTTTTCTGGATTGTTGCACTTGAATATTCCATCATAAAACGCCTATTGCTGACGCTTTTTAGCCGCAATACGCAAGCGCAAGGCGTTCAGTTTAATAAAGCCTTCAGCATCTTTCTGATCGTAAGCACCGGCATCATCTTCAAAGGTTGCAATTTCTGCGTCGAACAAAGAATCACTGGCAGAGCGACGCCCCACAACCATAACATTGCCTTTATACAGTTTTAGGCGCACATCACCATTGACGTTCTGTTGTGACTCATCAATCAACGCCTGCAACATAGTACGCTCGGGTGACCACCAATATCCATTGTAGATCAGCTCGGCATAACGTGGCATCAACTCATCTTTCAGGTGCGCTGCTTCGCGATCCAACGTCAGTGACTCGATAGCACGGTGGGCTTTTGACATAATGGTGCCCGCAGGCGTTTCATAACAACCGCGTGATTTCATGCCGACAAATCGATTTTCAACAATATCGGCACGGCCAATACCGTTTGTGCCACCCAGCTTATTCAGATAAACCATCACCTCTGCTGGCGTCATTGGTTTGCCATCGATAGCAACAATATCGCCTTTAGCGTAAGTGAGCTCAATCTCGCTGGCCTGATCGGGTGCCTCTTCCGGCGAGACTGTCCAGCGCCACATATCCGCCTCAGGCTCAACCCATGGGTCTTCCAGTATATCGCCCTCGTAAGAGATATGCAGCAGGTTGGCATCCATGGAATAAGGTGATTTTTTCTTGGCCTGTTGATTTTCGATCGCAATACCGTGTTCAGCGGCATATTGCATTAGCGACTCACGCGAACTCAAATCCCACTCACGCCAAGGGGCAATCACCTGCACCCCCGGCATCAAGGCATAAGCGCCTAGTTCGAAACGAATCTGATCATTACCTTTGCCCGTCGCACCATGAGAAATAGCACAAGCCCCTGTTTCCTGGGCAATTTCCACCAAACGTTTGGCGATTAGCGGACGAGCAATCGAGGTTCCCAGCAGGTACTCACCTTCGTAAATGGCATTGGCACGAAACATGGGAAAGACAAAATCGCGGGCAAACTCTTCGCACAGGTCTTCGATGTAAATTTCTTTAACTCCCATCGCCACGGCCTTGGCACGAGCCGGCTCTACCTCTTCGCCCTGACCAATATCAGCCGTAAATGTCACCACCTCACAGCCATATTCAAGCGCCAACCACTTAACGATAATGGAAGTATCCAGACCACCGGAATAGGCCAAAACGACTTTATTTATTTTTTGCGACATGTTTCAAATCTCACTCAAGTCCTCGAACAGGGGCGCAATTATACCCGAAACACCGACGCGACAGCAGCCCCGCTAGACCTCTGCGTTGCAATCCAGAAAACTTTCAACCTTCACCCCGTAGGCCAAACCTGAGATACTCTTTCAGCCAATCTATACAGGCTAGCCATCTTGCTGAAATGGAATCAAAATGCTGCTCAAAAATCATTTTTCATCGTTTTTAGTCTTACCTCTGGTTTTCACCCTCTCTGGCTGTGGTGGTGGCGGCTCCGGCACGACAACGCCAGATGGCTTACCGCTGGCACTGCCTTCTGAGACAACCGTTAAAGCCTGGATTGGCCCAACCAACACAGAAGTCACACTGGCCACCACAGCCGCAGGGCTAACGTTGACTCGCTCCACAGACAGCAACTGTGACCTGAGTGATTACGCCACTTGTGATGTCGGCCAGCAGGATATTCTGACATCAGACGTTATTACGGATACCGCCGCCAATATCAACCAAGCGGCCTGGTATTGGCTGCAATATAACGCTGAAACCAGCCAGGCACTCACCGTTGCGCCAAGTAAATTTACCCCCCGCTCATATCACCAGGTAACGATCTTTAACAACAAACTCTGGCTGGTAGGTGGCTGGGGCCGGGAATATAACAGTGATGTATGGTCATCCTCAGACGGCATTAATTGGGTACTGGAAACAGCCAATGCCGGTTTCAGCCCCCGCTCAAAACATCAAGTCATCACCTTTGATGACAAGCTGTGGCTGATTGGCGGCCGGGATGGCTCAGCTATGCTCAACGATATATGGTCATCCAGCGATGGTATTGAATGGCTTAAAATAAACTCATACGCCAACTTCTCTGCTCGCACCGGTCATACCGTTACCTTTTTTATGGACAAACTTTGGCTGGTCGGTGGCCAGGATGGTATCGACCAAAGTAACGAAATATGGTCATCCACCGATGCCATCAATTGGACAAAGGAAACAGTCAGCGCTCACTTCCCAAAACGTGACGGCCATCAGGTGATCAACTTTGACAATAAGCTTTGGCTGATTGGTGGCTCAGATGGCAACAGCTATAAAAATGACATCTGGTCATCAAACGACGGCAGTCGCTGGACACAAGTCGCTGTTAATGCATCCTTCAGCCCCCGTTCAACACACCAGGTTATTCAATTTGAAAACAAGCTGTGGTTGATCGGCGGGCTCGACGGCTCATTCAAAAATGATGTCTGGTTTTCTGAAAATGGAATTGACTGGATAAAAGCAACAGATAGCGCTGATTTCAGTCAACGCATCAATCATCAAGCAGTGACCTTCAACGGTGAACTTTGGCTAATTGGCGGCAATGCAAATGGTATTCGCCAGAATGACGTTTGGTCATCCGGCGATGGAATCAACTGGCAAAAGCAAAGCAATTCAGTCGCCTTCAGCAATCGTAACGCTCACAAAAGCGTTGCCTTTAACAATAAATTATTTTTTATTGGTGGTGAAACCGATGACTCACTCAGCGCAGAGGTCTGGTCATCAGAAGACGGCATCGATTGGTCTCAGCAAACCGCCACAGCCGGTTTTGGCCCCCGCGCCTATCATCAAGCCATCAGTTTTAACGACAAACTATGGTTGATTGGCGGCAATAATGGAATAGATAACAATGATATCTGGTCATCAACAAATGGCATTACTTGGCTTGAAGAAAGCTCTGCTGCGGCATTTTCTGACCGTTCAGGACATCAAATTGTATTATTTAAAGGCAAACTGTGGCTCATTGGTGGCCGAGATGCAGGCACAAACAAAAATGACATTTGGTCATCCAGCGATGGCATCAACTGGTTCGAGGCAACCGCCAATGCTAACTTCAGCCCGCGCAGTTCACACCAGGTGGTTCTATTCGATGACAAGCTTTGGTTAATTGGCGGCTATGACGGCAGCAATAAAAATGATATCTGGTCATCTGACGATGGCATCAATTGGGTTGAAACAACGACAACAGCCAGTTTTTCTGGCCGGACAGGCCACCAAGTCGTATTTTTCAAAAATAGACTCTGGCTCCTTGGTGGCAAAGATGGCTCATACAAAAATGACATCTGGTACTCCGAGGACGGCACCAACTGGACACAGGAAACAAGCAGTGCAAGCTTCAGCGGCCGCTTCGGCCATGAGCTCACCCGCTTCGACAACAAGCTCTGGCTAATCGGTGGAATCACTGAAAACGGACGAGAAAATGACGTTTGGCGCTCAGAAGATGGTGTCATCTGGCGTCAGGCATACAAGGGAACCGTGTATTCTCAATAACGCCAAAAAACCGGAGCAAAACCATGACCGTCGAATGACAGTCAACACTGCCCCATTCATTCTTAATCCTTTTTCTGGATAATCTCGTGGATAGGCCGAGACGAAAGCAAACGCTTACAATAGCGCTGCCATGAGTAAGGAATAACCGAAGAAACCCAGCGAAGCCCGGTTATCCCTCGCAAATAAATTAACACCCGCAGCATAGAATCTCGCCAATGACTCTTACTTGCATCAACCCTGGATGCATCCAGCAGCGTGCTGAAATTATATTTTTCTTCAGCCTTAGCTTCAATGCCAACGACAACCCGATCAAGATATGAACAAAAATAAAATTTCTCATCATTCGTTAGCTCTGAACCTGAATTAAAACTAAATCTGGGACACTCTCCCTTAGATAAGGCAACGAAATGAGCAACAAAGTCATCAACTGAAGAATCCCATGGCAATATCCATGAATAACGCCGACCTTTAACGCGTTCAACAAAGGCACCAATATCCGGCACAACAACAGGAAGCGCATGATTAAGGGCAGTGCTTAAAGTATAACTATATGTTTCCGGCCAAAGAGCTGGATACCACAGAACGTCTGGACCTATCTCATCAATCTTCTGGTGAACATCGTTATCATCATATGGTCCATGAGTAATGACACTCTTGTTTAAAGGGCGGTAAGCATAACCTAATAAATGGAATTCAAGCGGCAATTTCTGCTGACGAGCCATATCGGCAGCTTTCTCTAATAGATCCGCTCCTTTTTCCCGGCTGATGGCACCATGAACCAATATTTTTAACGGCTTATGCCGCGAAGCAGACCACTTCCACTCGGGTTCAACATAAGGATAGTTGAGCTCATAATCAATATGAGGGTAAACAGATATTTCAATGTCAGAAAAATATTCTCTAAATACACCTGCAACATAGTGGCTGGGAGAAATAATCAAATCACATCGAGATAAAAATACTTTCTGATTTTCGCGCCACTGCTCAGGTTTTAAACCAAAAGGTATCGGGTATGCCTTAGCACAAGCGCTGTCACGCTCCTCAAATGAAGCAACAAAGCGGCCATTTTCATCCGTTAATGTTGGATTGGCGTTGATAAGGTAAAAATCATGAATGGTAAACATCATCTTTACATCAAGTTCTCTCGCAATACCGAATAGTTGTGGCTCAATTCCCATGGTGTGGTGAATATGAACACAACCAACACCCAGGTAACGCAGCAAGGCGAGCAACTGACTATAGTCACCAGGAAGTTTGAACCTGATTTTATCTTTCGTTGTGACATTGAGGCTTAATTCGAAATCAGAATTTTCAGTTTGCTTAATGCATATAAAGACAGCCCTGCCCTTCAAGCCCTCTTCAAGTTCACAAATATGTTTATCAACACCACCACCAAGCCGGTGGGTAATTAACAGAATCTTGGGTAGGCCAACTTGGCGTATTAGCTCAACAAGCCCTTCAATTCTATATTGTCGTGCAGGATCAGCGCGTATGTGATCCATAACAAGCGAATGGTATGTGGGGTGCAACCGATCAATAATTTTTTGAGCTTGAGCAACACGCGCCTCTTTCTGTGCCGAAAAACTTACGCCGCCTACATGGGCAACGAAGGCATCAGTACACAAGAGATTGCGCCCCCCCACAGAACTGCAGCGCATACAGAAATCGTTCTCTTCACCGTAACCTTTACCAAACCTTTCCTCATCGAAGTAGCCCACTTTGTCTAGATAACTTCGTTGAATCCACATACAAAAACCAACGCCAGTAGGTATATCAACAACTGAGCCTTCATTGACAGCCAGAGAATTGTGTATCAGAGCCACATCCGCATATGGCAGAACTCGCCTTTCTTCACAAAAATCGGGGAAACCACAGATTGTGGCATTATTTGAAAATGGAGTCACTGTTGCTACATCAGCATTATTTTCAACGCAGCTTGAAAGCCGATCCAGCCAGTCAGATGCAACAATAGTATCACTATTTAACAGTACAACATTGCGATCTACGTGCAACTTCATCCCCAGATTGACGGTGCCGACAAATCCAAGGTTGGCCGAATTTTCCAAGTAAGTAATATCATGATATTGAACGAAACTGCGTAGCCATTCCGTCAATTTCAGATTAGGACTTTTATCATTGAGAACAATAATCTCGAATTTAACCTGATTCAAACGGTGACTGATCACCAAAGATTCAAGGCAATTTTTGGTATCCTCATAACCATCATAAACGGGAACAATAATATCTACTGGATTCACTTACACACCATCAATTCATTTTATTTTCTGTACGTATTATATTGCCTTACGCCTTAAACCGCTTTGCTCGCACAACCATTCAGTAATAATTTCTGCACAGTTCACCTAAGCTTGATTGATTGATTAAACAAAAAAACATTTTTTATAGTGCTTTTAATGAGGAGATGAGTATATCTTTCCGAAATCTACAGCTAAATCCATCTCGCCTAGCGCTAATATTAGTAATCACCCACATACTAATCACTCTAATTCACCAGTCCATGGTGATTGTATCTTCTATTTGCCATCGCCTGGCAGGTAGTTTGACATCTTACAGCAAGCCTGTGGTATAGCTCTACCCGGAAGTCGTTGCTAGCGGCGAATAACGCCTATCGTTCTTCTCGCCACTTTTCACCACCACACCTATTTCTTACCAACACACCCAACGACCTCTGTATATTACTCGTAACCCTAAAAAGCCAGCGCTCTTTGCCTTCGGACGAGATTCTACCTGGAAATCTGTCACCGCCAAGCCTCACATCAAAGGTCATTTTCTGCTATTCTTACGCCCTTTTTATACCCCACTATCAACATCCAGGAACTGGCCACCATGCATCCCATTGTCAATATTGCTACCCGTGCCGCCCGCCAGGCAGGTGGAGTCATTATGCGCGCCACTCAACATATGGACAAATTGACCATCACTACAAAAAGTGAAAATGATTATGTCAGTGAAGTTGACAATATGGCGGAACAGGAAATTATCCGCACCATCCGCAAAGCCTTCCCGGATCATGCTATTCTGGCAGAAGAGAGCGGTTCAACCGAAGCGAATAATGATAGTGAATTCGAATGGATCATTGACCCACTTGATGGCACCACCAACTACCTGCACCAGTTTCCACAATATTCAGTCTCCATCGCCGTTAAGCAAAAAGGCCGCCTTGAACACGCCGTTATTTACGACCCATTAAAAGATGAAATATTCAGTGCCAGCCGCGGTGCTGGTGCCCAGATGAACGGCCGCCGCCTTCGCGTCAGTCCTGCAAAAGGCCTGGAAGGCGCCCTGTTGGGGACGGGTTTCCCATTCAAAGACCAGCAATACCTGGATATTTACCTGCAAATGCTCAAACAAATGATCATCCCAACAGCGGGTATTCGCCGTGCCGGTTCAGCCGCTCTGGATCTGGCTTATGTCGCCGCAGGTCGCCTGGACGGATTTTGGGAATTAAACCTCAAACCCTGGGACATGGCAGCAGGCCTGTTGTTAATCCAGGAAGCGGGTGGCATGGTGTCCGACATCAAAGGTGGCCACAACATCCTTGAAAGCGGTCATGTTATCGCTGGAAACCCCCGAGTATTCAAGGCCATGATCAAGGCCTTACACCCCTACACAAAACAAATAAATTAATTTTTATCCATTTAGATTATACCCACAACAGATTGTTTAAAATAATAATATACCCATAGCGTTATGAATTTAGGTGTGAAGAACAGGGCATGTTATTCGAGCTGGATTTATAGCATTATGGCTATATAGAGCCTCCTCAAAAAGTCATGAGACGCAATCATCTTTGATGTCATCAACCGGCTGGTAGTAAACCTGCTCCAGCCATTTATCCCCGTTTTTACAAATCAGCACCCAGGGCCATTCAGTTATGCGATGA
>JAJRWO010000028.1 GCA_024276775.1 Gammaproteobacteria bacterium
ACCAATGCAACCACCTTACCGAGTTTCGCTTGCTCATAAGCTTCGATACTGCGATCCAGCTCTTCGGTCATGCCCTTTCGCACCACCTCTTTACCTTCAAGCTGATCTTGCACCAACTTGATGTAGGTGGAATAACCAATCACCACGTCGGCTTCTTTAATTGCCTCAACAGCACGGCCACTCATGTGTTCTCTGGCACCCGGGCCAAAGCCAACCAGAAGAATTTTTCCTTTACTCATTACTGACCTCTTACGATGGAGACAGTGGCATTTTTACCATCCGCACCCAAATATTTATATTTCTCAACCAGCAAGTCTTTCATGCTGGCTTTTGCTGCCAAAATAGCAGCGGCCTCTGCCACAGAAGGCGTGTCCATGTATTTCAACACCACGGCCGAAGGGCTGGGCACATCTATTTCCGCCAGTTGTGCAGCACTAAAAAAATGTAATGGCCATGCATGCTGTTCTGCTAGCGCCAATAAGGCTGCCTCATCATTTTTTTTATCGATGCTAGCAAGCGCCACCACCGAGTCAGTGCTCTGATCAATTTGAGCCAACGCCTTATCAACGGCGGTTGCCAATGTTTGTTGCGACACATTGCGATCACAGCCCATGCCCAAAATTAATTTCATGGCGACGCTTCCTGGCCTTCGGGAGGACGATAAACCACTAAACGTTCGTTTAATGCTAACCAGGTTTCAGCGTCTATCTCGCGTCGCGTAATCCACAACAGCGCCCGGTACTTATCCAGATCCACATCTTCAAAACGCTTAAACTGATGAATGTTTTTTGGCAACGGCGTTGGCCGTGTCCACCAATTTTTTGAGCCACACTCCTGCACCAAGGCAATCAGTTCCTCATTCACCACATGGGCTGAAACGCGAGTAATATTGAGTTTTGGTGCCTCCACTTTCCAGCCCAGCTCACGCCCTAGAATATCCACTGGAATGGTCTTACCCACATCTGATGCCGTTGTCACCACGGCCACGGCACCCAACAAGGTCGCCAGCTTTTCAGCATAGGCATTGGCACCACCCACATGCCCCGACAACACTGGAATAACAAATTGAGCCGCATCATCCACCACCAACACACCGGGATCTTCATCTTTGGATTTAAGGTGCGGTGCAATCAAACGTACCACAGCACCGAGTGATACGAAAAAAACAATCTGATCGTAATCACTAAAAAAACCGGCCATTTGCGCCCGTAGTGCACCATCGTAGGCATTGACCTTATTTGGCAGTACTGACATTAAAGAGGCAAATTTTTGCGACACGATAACATCAGCCTCAGGCATCTGCGGTGCCATTGTGGCAAGCCGATTAGCCCCATGTTTGGTGATCGCCACCAGAGCAACGCGTGGTGAATTTTTATTTTCCATTTTCAACCTTAAATATTTTATAACTCATCACGAAGAACACGAATTTTTTTAACCATTAAAATAGCTGCCTTCGAATTTTTCCCTTTGTGCTGTATTTGCAGACAAACAACTAAATCATCTTCAATACAGGCTTTTTACGACAACCACGAATCATTTCACCCCGTTGACGGTTTGGATTTTTAATCAATAACAATGAAAGATAATTGACCTTCTCGCCCTGTAGTGAAGCAACGTCTTCCACAACCCGTTCATGCGGCGAACCCGCCTTTTCGATGAAACGACTGTTGGGCAAAAGATCACGCTTGACCAACAAATCAATAATATCATCCAGCAGCGGTTTGACCTTGAGCAAAATCAAGGTATCGAATTCATCCAGCATGCGATTGATAACATCCAGACCATAACCTGCCGGGATGATGGCAATGGTGTCATCAACATCAGCCAACGACATTTGTAACCGCGCAGCGGCGGCATTAAATGACGGTACACCGGCAATGGTTTCAATTTTCACACTGTCATCCAGCGATTGCACTGTGCGCACCAGATGGCCAAACGTTGAATAGGTGGAAGCATCACCTTCCACCAAAAACAAAACATCCTGACGGGCTTGCAGTTGTTCGATCACCGCTTCGGCGGCACGCAGCCAGTACTTGGCCAGTTTTTCCGCATCATGGGTCATGGGAAAAATCAGCGACATATGTTTTTCGGGCAATGCAAGCCCACTACGCAAGACAATATCCAGGGCGTAGCTTTCACTTTTAGAATTGCGGATGGGATAAGCCCAAACCTTATCCGTCTGTAACAGTTCCCAGGCACGGCGCGTAATCAGGTCAGGATTGCCAGGCCCTAGCGACACACCATATAACATGCCTTTACCCATCTACGTCACCTTTCCGGGTGCAGACTATCCAAACGGGATTTTCTGCCTGCATGCGATGCATATGCAAAATCAGTTGACTGCGACTGGCCTGTAGCTGGGTGACATCCCACGCTACATTCAGGTCTTTAAGGGTTTGTGTCGCCAGCGACAAATTTTCCAGCGTGACAAAATTCATTACCAACCATCCGTCCGGCCTCATGCGAGACAAACAGAGTCTGATCAACGCTGCCAACTCACCGCCGGAGCCACCGAAAAAAACGGCATCTGGATCAGGCCATTCTGATAACAACGCAGGTGCCTTGCCATGTTGCAAACAATAGTTGGTCACCGCCATCTGTTCGCGATTTTGATTCGCAATGACAAAATCAGCCTCATTTTTTTCAATGGCGTAGACATAACCTTTGTGACACAGTTGTGCCGCTTCTAAACCTACCGAGCCTGAACCGGCACCAATGTCCCAAACAATACTGTCTGCTCGCAGCTGCAAACGCGCCAACGACACTGCTCGCACCTCGCGCTTGGTGATCAAGCCCTTGTCTGGTTTGCGCTGGGCAAATAATTCATCTGCCAACCCAAACAAAATTGCCTGGCTTGTCGCTTGACGTTGCAAAATGACAACATTGGGATTGGCAAAATGACGATCGGCAGCATCGCCGAGTGACAGGTCAGCAATGATATTTTCATCCTGGGTTAACAAACATTCAGCCACTGACATGGTGAAATCATCCGCCAAACCCGCCTTGATCAACATTCGTGCAATTCGATCCGGTGTATTTTCAGGACTGGTAAACAGGGCGATTAAAGCATTGTTGCGCACAGTTTGTAACACTGAAAACAAACCATGTTTCGAGCCTGCATCAAACGACCATTCACCAGCATCCTTGCTATGGGCAGAACAAATCACCGCATCCTGCCAGACCAGACCCAAACGCGCAAAGGCCAGTTGCAAGGTGGAAACATTGGGAATAACTTCAC
>JAJRWO010000029.1 GCA_024276775.1 Gammaproteobacteria bacterium
AAGGTGCGGAAGATAAAGCGTTTTTCAGGTTATTTTGGACGAAAGCGTATCACCCATACGGTGAGTTCAACATGTTCTGAAAAATGCTTTAGATTCTGTGCCTTAGGCGCTCGCAGTAGATTTAACTGATTAATTTAGGATTATAGAGCGACCCTTCGCTGAGCGGGATACCTGGCAACTCATTAAAGTATTCCTTGACCCGCAGGTAGGGGATTGGAATATATCACCATGTTTTATAACTCACAGAGACTCCATTCCTATTTGGATGACATGAACCCCTGTGACTATGAACAGAAATTATTGGACGTGAAAAAAGCGGCTTAACTGGGGTGTCACAAAAAGCTTGACCACGTCACTCATGCCTTCGAGCTTGAGTAATTTTTTACAATCTGAATGCTGTTCCACTACCACTTGGTATGGGTAACGGAGTATCGTTATCCGGTACTGTGTGGTGATGTGGGGTTGCGCTGTAGGGAATTGCTTCGGGAGATAGCACGTAGCAAGGAAATGATCGTCTATGTGGGTTCGATCAATCGGGGTCATATGCATATATTGGTTGGGATTCCACCGAATCTGTCGGTGTCAAAGGCAGCGCAATTTCTGAAAGGGAAAAGTTCTCACAAGATGCTGACGGAGTTTCCGAAGCTGAGGAAGAGGTACTGCGACCTCTGCGTTTATAACACGTCACTTGTCAGTATCACGACAACATAACCTCCCAAGATACTGGAACGATTGTCCGAGGTTTAAATCCCTGGGTTCCGGCTAAAAACAGGCCAGAATGACGGTGTTTTTAGTAAAGTAACTGATGTTACGCAGGCCTTCGACGGGTAGGGTGGAACAAGCGCAGCGGTTCCACCTGATATGCTACAACAAAAAAACCTATGGTTTGAAACAGAAGAAATAAGGCTATTATGCAACAACAACTTACCGGAAAACGGTGATAGCTGAGCGAACCTTGAACAGGTTCCTTTCCCGTTTGGTGGAACCGCTATGCTTGTTTTACCCTACCCGACTTAGCCTGATGGCTATGTAGCGGGTGGGCATGTGTTTTTGCCCACCTCATGATTACGAGTGCGTAACATCAATAAAGTAAAGGGGCTGACAGAGTGAGTTTTCCCCTGGTTCACACTTGAACAGAATGATATCAACTCCTGTTTAATTTTCTCCAGGCCTGCTGCGGCGTCAGTCCGGCCACCTGGGTCAGTGCTTCCAGCGTGCGCTGGCGGAGCGTGAGTTTGCCGCTGCTATTTTCCCAGTTACTGACCGTTGGCGGGCTTACGCCGACTAACGTGGAAAATTGCGAGCTGTTCATTTCAAACTGTTTGCGCAGGCGGCGAACGGCTGCCGCTGTGGGTGTAAATGCCCGTTTTTTCTTGATAGCACTTTTCTTTTTGATGGCTTTTTGGCTGATTTTTTAATTGCTTTTTTCTTCACTGTTTTATTCCCCTTTTTGTTTTTAACCGTTTTTGTTTTTACAATCATTTTTTTCTTCGTCGCCCGTTTTTTACGACCCAGTTTGACAGATTCGTCCATCTCGACATCAAACAGGCTGGAAAGGTCTGCTGCTGCCAGTCGTCGTTTTCCTTTTTTGGCAGCTGCTGATGTAATATCCAGTTTTGCAGTGATCAAAGCCTCCTGATCGACGTTGCGCAACAGAAAAAGCAGTTCAGGCTGGTGATCCAGTCTGGCACCCACGCCATAAAGGACGGCGGCAATATGTTTGCACATGTCGGCCCAGTCGGGGCAGTCGCAGTCGAGTTTTATTTCATGAGGCTGAGGGAAGAGTCCGCCCTCCGGGTCAGTGATGATTTTCATCACGTTATCAGAGAATCGCCCTTGCAATAGTTCCAGCATGGAACCGATGTGTCCGGCGCACTGTTCACGGACTTTTTTCCATTTTTTTGCCGATAGCGGAGTGATGTCAATGGTGATGCTGTAGAGTTCCGAGCCACTGACGATGGCTTCGATATTGCCTTCTGATATCTCAAGGTGACATACCGAGCCGTTGCTAACATAGGTGCGTCCGCGTGGCAGGCGGTTTTCGTAATCGCTGAATTTCTCCAGATGATCACACCATGCCTTGCCCCAGAATGTGTGCGCGATCTTGCGTCCTTCGGTTTTTATGGGCTCAACCTTCACCCCTTTTTTGTTCAGCTTTTGCATCTCTCTTTTGACCTTGGTGCGCCGCTGTGCCGCCGATACATATTTGGACCATCTGCCATAGCCATCATAAGCCATCTATTTTTTCTCCTTTTTTTATCAGATCAAGCCAGAAGGTCAAACTTGACTTTTTTCAATGTCGAGTGATACCAGATTGATCAATGCCTCGTTGTTCATTTCGGTCAGCAGTGTCTCGGCACCGCCTTCCAGAATATCTGTGGCGAGGGCTGTTTTTTCATTAATCAGTTCATCAATCTTTTCTTCTATGGTTCCCTGACAGACGAACTTGTGTACCAGTACATTTTTTTTCTGGCCGATACGAAAGGCGCGATCCGTGGCCTGATTTTCGACCGCCGGATTCCACCAGCGGTCAAAGTGGATAACGTGCGACGCCTGTGTCAGGTTCAGGCCGGTTCCACCTGCCTTGAGCGAGAGCACAAAAAACGGTGGCCCGGCTTCATCTTGAAAACGTTCAACCCGTTTTTGCCGTTGTTTGACCGGGGTGCCGCCGTGCAGAATCAGGCCCGGCTGGCCAAATTGTTGTGCCAGAAAATCGGCCAATGGCGCGGTCATTTCACGGAACTGGGTAAACACCAGCAGCTTTTCCTGGCGTGAGGCGATTTCTTCACAAAGCTCGGCCAGACGCTGAAATTTTCCGCTCTGTTTGGGATCGTATTCGCCATCACCCAGCAGTTGCGACGGGTGGTTACAGATCTGCTTGAAGCGCATCAGACTGGAAAGAATCAGGCCGCGTCGTTTCATACCCTCCAGATTTTCGATGGCATTTGCCAGCTCGGTGACGGCGCGCTGGTAGTGTGCGGCCTGAATTTTGCTCAGGCCGCAGTAAGCGGAAAGTTCAGTTTTTTCCGGCAGGTCACTGATAATGGCGCGGTCTGTTTTCATTCGGCGCAAAATGTAGGGGCTGACCAGATTGCGCAGTGGCGCATACTGGTCGTGTTCGCGCTTGGCGAGTGATTTCACGAATCCCGTGAAGCGTTTGGCCGAGCCCAGCAGGCCGGGGTTGAGAAAATCGAACAGTGACCAGAGGTCTGAGAGACGGTTTTCGATGGGCGTTCCTGTTAGTGCGATGCGCGACTCGGCTTTGATTTTTTTAACGGCTTTGGTCTGGCGGGAGGCCGGGTTTTTGATGGCCTGGGCTTCATCCAGCACCAGTAATTGCCAGTTTTTTTGTTGCAGCCATTCCTGACGCATCAGCGTGCCATAGGTGGTCAATACGAGGTCGATATTGTCCAGGGCGGCGGGATCATCAGCCATGGTCGCCAGTGCTTTTTTATTGAATGTTTTGTTGAATTGGGAGCTGTGCAAAAACAGGCAGCGCAGCGAAGGGGCAAAACGCGCCAGCTCGGTTTGCCAGTTGGCCAGCAAGGAGGCGGGCAGCACTAACAGGGCGGGGCGCTCACGGAGGCGTTTTTTCTCGACCAGTAGCAAGGCGATGACCTGCATGGTTTTCCCCAGTCCCATGTCATCGGCGAGACAGGCTCCCAAACCCAGTCGGGAGAGCAGGCGCAGCCAGTTGACGCCTTCCTGTTGATAGGGGCGGAGTGATGCCTTGAGTGCCTTACCCGGATTGGCGGCTTTCATTTGCGCGGGTGAACGCAAATCTTCCAATTGTGAAGAGAGCCATTTACCGGGCTGAACAAAAGACCATTCACGGCTCTCTTCTATTTCGTCGTGGCCCAGGTCAGCGGGCGCGCCCGCCAGCAGGCGCATGCCTTCCGCAAAGGTGAGGCCGCTCATGCCTGCTTCTGCTTCCACTTTTTTCCAGTGAGCCAGTGCTTCGTTCAGTTTTTCCTGATCCACCTCAACCCACTGGCCTCTGATAAATGTCAGGCCATTTTCTGCGGCCAGGAGTTTTTTCAGTTCAGTCTTGTTGAGTGATTCATCGCCCAAGGCGATCTGAAGTTTGAAATCCAGCAGTGAATCCGCGTTGAAATTTTTCTTTTTACTGTCACCAATGGTGATGCCGATACGGGGCCGACTGCGTTTTTTCCACCAGTCCGGCAGGCGTACCACCACGCCGCATTGCTCATACAGCGACGCATCCTTGAGAAATTGGTACGCCTCGGCAGGTGTCCAGGCCAGTGGATGATAAAGATCACCCGTGTCAACCAGCTCTTTGATCACGGGGCTGGATTCAGCGGCGAGTTGCACGGGTGACAACAGGCGGATCAATGCCTTTTTATTTTTGGCTCCCGCATATTCTTGCAAGGCGCGGCTGAGGGGTTGATGACGAACGCGACCCTGTGCTGAAAGTTCTGGTGCATAAGTTGCCATGAAGGCAAAGGGGTAATCCGGGTCATTTTTGTTTTCCGCCAGATGAAAGCAGACGCGCCCCACCTGATGCCAGTGTGGCGCATTCTTATCAAGAAAAGCGTCAAGTCCACCGAATGTCTGAATTTGCTCACAGACCCAGTTGTCCAGCGTGTTGCGGAGATTCTGTAGCACCTCAGCGGAGAGATACTCGGCTCCACGCATAGGCGGGGCACTGAGCAGGAGAGGGCCGGTTTCGCTGTCGGTGAAGGGCTCGACGGGGTCAGGCCGGTGTGCTTCTGCCGGGGTTTGCAGGCAGCGTTCGCCCAGATATTGGTTGGCAAAACTGCGCCAGTATTGTAACGACGGGGAGAGGCCAGCGCTATTTTTGATGGCCGCGAGTGAAAACAGTCCTTCGCCGACATTGCGCGAAAATGCCCGCTCGATGGCGGTGGTTTGTCTCTTATTGTCTGTTGTTGTGGGTGAGAAACCATGCAGATGCCCGGAAGGCAACAGGCCTATGTCGAAATAATTCACATCCGGTTCTCAATTTGCAGCTTTGGCATTTGTTGAAACGCTTTTATGTTGTTGGTTGCCGAGGATGGGAAGAATAAATATCAGTCCAGTCGCTGTTATTATTTCACAACTGGCCAGCAGCGACCAACAGGAGAAAGAATCCCCAAATGCAACAACGACTTACCAGCAAACGGCAAGTCAAGGTGGACATCTTCCGTTTGGTGGAACCGCTGTGCTTGCTTACATCCTAACATGCTACTTTTCGCCGGTTTACTATCAGGTTGGATCGATATAGCTAGCCCTCAATTTCAAAAATCATTTCAAATTCGATGTTATTTTCACCCAGGAAAAATGGGGCTCAACGGGATTGTCATCGTCAGGTTTTTACTGCTAAATGAGTTACAGGTTTTCAGTCGGAATCTAGAGGTTTGCATCCACGGACAAACGTTCCAATACAGTGGGAGGTTATGTTGTCGCGGTACTGACAAATGGCATGTTAGAAACACAGAGGTCGCAGAGACCTCTGTGTTAAATGCTAGGTGATTTTTAAAAGCAGCCGCATTTTTTGCCTATAAATCAAGAGCTGAAGCTGATGAAGCCGTCCCTGTCATTCCGGCGTGTGGAATGACAGGGGTAATTCAGTCTGTTTTCAAAATGCGGTATCAAACCCTAACAAGAAATATCCTTCTTTGGTGTCGTGGCCGATACCGTCGTTGGGGTTATTGTCTTTGTCTTGCAGATCTATATTAACTTCGATTACACCTTTGACATTGCGCATGAAATAGTACGATGCGGTGGCAGTAAAGGTATTGAGGTCAATGCCTTCG
>JAJRWO010000279.1 GCA_024276775.1 Gammaproteobacteria bacterium
AACCTTACTCGGCAGCGCATTAAGTTTTAGCTTGCCAAGGCCCTTTGGTAGTCGCTTGAAAAACAGGACACTTGAAACATCGGTCAGTAGCGCTGCTGCATTTGATGGAGAGGGCGACTCAGCACAAAGTAATAGCTTGACCGGTAATGTAACCGTAACGGTTGCTGAAATTTTGCCCAATGGCAACCTGGTTGTTCAGGGACAAAAGCGAATGACCATTAATCAGGGTGAAGAGTTTGTTCGTTTCTCGGGCATTGTCCGGCCTGCTGATATCAACCCGGACAACACCGTATTGTCAGGTAAGGTTGCTAATGCACGGATCGCCTATGTCGGTGAAGGGATGCTGGCTGATGCTAATTCTCAGGGTTGGTTAGGGCGGTTTTTTAATGGTAAATGGTGGCCATTTTAGCGCCTGTCCGAGAACAGGCTTCTGGTGGTAAGGAAATTGATGATGGCACTTAAAAAGATATTGCAATTAATGCTGGTCACGTTGCTGGTTTTATCTAATGCTGCATACGCAGAGCGGATTAAAGATTTGGCTTCGGTCGCTGGGGTGCGTTCAAATCATCTGGTGGGTTATGGTTTGGTGGTGGGTCTTGATGGCACAGGTGATCAGACAACGCAGACACAGTTCACGATACAAAGTATCAAAAGCATGCTGATGCAGTTTGGTGTCACTATTCCGCCAAATGTAAATCCAAAATTGAAAAACGTAGCGGCGGTTTCATTGCATACTGACTTACCAGCATTTGCTAAGCCAGGGCAAAAAATTGATGTGACCGTTTCCTCGCTGGGGACGGCCAAGAGTTTGCGTGGCGGAAGTTTATTGATGTCGCCACTGAAGGGGGCAGACAACAAAATATACGCTGTCGCTCAGGGTAATTTAATTGTGGGTGGTTTTGGGGTGTCGGGTTCAGATGGTTCTAAGGTATCGCTGAATATTCCAAGTACAGGGCGCATCCCGGGTGGCGCAACGGTGGAGCGTGCAGCACCGACGCAATTTGGTGGTGAAGACAGCATAGTTTTAAATCTATTTAGTCCCGATTTTACGACAAGCCATCGTTTGGCAAATGCGATTAACGAAAAAATTGGGATGGGAACAGCCAAGCCCATTGATGGTTCATCTATTTGGGTTCAAGCGCCCCGTGATTCAGGTCAGCGGGTTGCCTATGTATCATTAATAGAAAATCTGACCCTTGAACCGGGTGAGTTAGCTGCCCGTGTGGTGGTGAATTCCAGAACGGGAACGGTGGTGATCGGTCGGCATGTGCGGGTGACATCCGCGGCTGTCACCCATGGTAGTTTGACGGTGACCATTTCCGAAAAACCAGCGGTCAGCCAACCCGGGGCGTTGTCGGCGGGCAATACGGTTGTTGTACCGGTCTCGGAAATCAATGTGCTTGAGGAAAATAATAAAATGTTTCTTTTTGATCCCGGTATTTCGCTGGGAGAGATTGTCCGTGCGGTGAATACTGTGGGAGCTGCGCCGGGTGATTTGATCGCAATCCTTGAGGCGCTGAAAGAAGCTGGTGCGTTACGGGCTGAGTTAGTGGTGATTTAATCATGACTTCGGCGCTCAATCCCGGGGGAATTTATACGGACAGCAGTTCTTTGATGGCGCTGAAAAGCTTGGCATCAAAGGACTCATCATTGGCATTGGAAAAAACTGCCGAGCAGTTTGAATCAATGTTTATCCATATGATGCTCAAGTCGATGAGAACGACGACCAGTGGTGAAGCTATTTTTGACAGCAAACAGAGCGAGTTTTATCAAGAGATGTTTGATCAACAGATATCGATAGATTTGGCAAAAAAACGCCAGGTAGGCATTGCTGATATATTGATTCGTCAATTGGCTGAGCCGCAGGCCAAAAATTCTCAGGCTACTGTTGAAGATAAAGATAAGACAATACTTGCTTTTGACCGTCTACGCTTGCATCGGTCTGTGTCACCCGCTGCTGTTGAGGCCTTTGCGCCACTCAATAGTATCAGCCAGGAAAATATCAAGGGCTTTGAGTCAGCACAAGATTTTATTGAAAAATTGACACCACTGGCAGAGAAATATGCCGCTGAACTCGGCGTTGATGCCAAAGTGTTATTAGCACAATCAGCACTTGAGACAGGCTGGGGCAAGTATATGGTTCGCTATGACAATGATATGCCCACCCATAACCTGTTCAATATCAAGGCGGATAGCCGTTGGGATGGGCCGAAAGCGGTTGTGCCCACCCTGGAGTATGAAAAGGGGCAGCCGGTTCGTCAGTATGCCGCATTTCGTTCATATCCAACATTTGAAGCAAGTTTTAAAGACTATGTTGATTTTATTAAATCAGGGCAACGCTACCAGACAGCGTTGGACAGTGCTGCAGATAGTGGTGCTTATATAGAGGCCTTGCAAGAGGCCGGTTATGCAACCGATCCTCAGTATTCCAGCAAGATCAATAGAATATTGGCGGGCGAAGAATTTAGGATTTAAGGCTGAGCTTATTCAGCCGCTAATATAATCAGGGTCGCTGCAATTGGGCAGCAGGTTGAGCTTTTGGCTTGAGTGGAGCTTTAAAATGGCTGACATGTTAGATGTCGGTATAAGCGGTTTGCGGGCTTATCAGCGTGCCCTGCAAACGGTTAGCAATAATGTCGCTAATGCGAATACCGAGGGTTATAGTCGTCAACGGGTTGTCACAGAGACATCGGCCCCTGTGCTTTATGGCAACAGTTATTTAGGCACTGGGGTCAGGGTTCAGAGTGTTGAGCGCATTTATGATGAGTATTTGGTTGAACAGGTGAGAACCTATTCTGCCAGTGCCAGTTATGCCAATGCATTTGAACAAAATGCCAACGTGATTGATGGCATTCTTGCCGATCCGGATGTGGGTATGGGGCCAGTGATTAACAGTTTTTTTTCAGAATTGCAGGCCGTTGCCAACGATCCTTCTGCCATTCCTGCACGCCAGTCAATGTTTACTCTGGCAGAGTCGATGATTGATCGTTTTGCCTATGTCAGCCAGCGTTTGAATGATGTTCGTGGTCAGGTGAACGAACAAATGAAAGGCACTGTTTCAGAAATCAACGGTCTATCATCTGCAATTGCGGATCTAAACCGAAGTATTGTTTTGTCCCCTGGCACAGGCCCAGCCAATGACTTGCTTGACCAACGAGACAAAATGTTAGCCCAATTATCTGAAAAAGTTGCTATTTCCACTGTGAAACAAGATAACGGGGCGGTCAATGTCTTTTTTGGTAAAGGGCAGTTATTGGTGATGAATTTCGACGCTAACGAACTTCGGGTGGATCGTGATGAATATGATGGCCGCAAATTAAATATTAGTATTGCCGTTGGTGGGGGTAACTGGGGAGATGCGACCCGCCAGGTTTCTGGCGGTTATCTGGGGTCGTTGCTTGATTTCCGAGAACGGGTTCTAAATGACACACAAAATTCACTGGGCACACTGGCAATAGGCTTTGCAGATAGTTTTAATGCGCAGCAGCGCTTGGGGCAGGACTTAAATGGTAACCAGGGTAAGGACTTTTTTAATGTGCCTGGACTGGAAATTTTGCCAAGTTTAAATAATGATATGTCCGCTGCATTCAATGCCGATATCGATACGTTATTAACGGATTCAGGTAAGCTGAATGGTGATGAATATTTGCTTAGATACTCATCGGCAACAGGGTATTCAATTACGCGACAATCGGATGGTTTTAGCGAAGTCATTGGTATGCCACCTTTGAATTACGATCCCTCTTCAGGTATCCCGAGTGCCACTTTTAAAGATTATGGTTTTTCATTTTCGCTTGCCAGCGGCACGCCTCAGAATGGTGATTCTTTTTTGATCAGGCCGGGCCGGCGTGGGTCTGAGGATTTGAGTATGAATATCACCAGCGCCGCTGAAATTGCAGTCGCAGCACCTGTCAGGACGTCAGCGAATATTTTGGCAAATACGGGTAACGGTAATATTAGCTTAGGTGCTGTGACTGACATCAGTAATTTTCAGACATCACCACTGCCACCTTTATCGAGTGATATTGTGATGCAATACGATGGCACAAATATCAATGTTGTTTCAGGGCCAGCACCTTGGAATGGTTTGTCATTTGCCTATACTGATGGTGCAGAGGTGACAGCGTTGCCGGGATTGAAATTTACAATTAGCGGGGCTTTGTCTGCAGGTCCGCCACCTGATGAATTCAGCATAGAAAGCAATATTGATGGCATTGGAGATAATCGCAATGCATTGCTAATGGCTGGGTTACAGAATCAACAATTAATGAGTAACGGCACCGCCAGTTTTACAGAATATTATGGCAGTGTGGTGGCTGATGTAGGGATCTTGACCCAGCAAGCGCAGTTAAGTAGCGCCGCTCAGCAAAATTTACTTAGCCAAGCGGTAGATTCAAGGGATGCTTTG
>JAJRWO010000280.1 GCA_024276775.1 Gammaproteobacteria bacterium
AGGGGCTTATACGCGGTTAATTTTGGCGGTGGCCAGGTAGACATCACCTCGGGCAAGTTTGTTTTTTCTGCCAGTGAGGCCTACATGATTGAAAATGGCAAGATAAGCTACCCGGTTAAGGGGGCTACCCTGATCGGTAATGGCCCGGATGCCATGACTCGTGTCAGCATGGTAGGTAATGACCTGAAATTGGATGAGGGGGTGGGGACCTGTGGTAAGGATGGTCAAAGTGTGCCGGTCGGTGTAGGCCAGCCAACCATCCGTATCGATGGTCTGACCGTGGGAGGAACCTCGGCTGAATAATTATTCAGTGTCGAGAGTCTCCTTTAACAAGCGAAACAGATTGCGGGCCGACTTGGGTGGTTTTTCCAGTTTGGCCTCTTTGATGGTATTCAGCATTAACTGGCGCAGCTGCTGACGATCTGTATGAGGGTATTGGCCGATGAATTCGTTCAGTGCTGGTTGGCCTTCACTGATGATGCGGTTGCGCCATTGCTCGATGGCGTGGAAATGGGCCGCGGACTGCTGGCCACAGCGGCGAATGGCGTCCAGGGCCTGCTGGATGGGTTTCGGGTCGACGTCACGCATCAGGCGGCCGATGTATTGCATTTGTCGGCGCAGAGCGCTGTGGCTATTGAGTCGGCGAGCTTCATGAATGGCGTCGGCAAGTTTGTCTGGCAAGGGGATTTTGATCAGATCCTTGGCGCCGAGTTTAACGATGGCAGCGCCCAGGTCCTGTAACGCACTGACTTCGCGTTTCAGTTGGGATTTGCTTTTGGGAAGTTCTAAATCTTCGTCGTCGTGCATGGCCGTTACGGTAACGCAGTCGCGAAAAAAAATATAGTTGTTTGCTGCGCACGATGGATACTACATTATTTGGGAGTTTTGTATGGCGAATACGCCAGTGATTAAAAATTCGGTTTACAGCCAGGCCAGGCTGGAAGGGTTGGTTGAACAGATTCTGGCCGAAGCTCGTCAGCTGGGTGCTACTGCATCCGAGGCGGCGGTGAGTATCGAATCAGGTCTGTCGGTTAATGCCCGCATGGGTGAAGTGGAGACTGTCGAGCGCAACCATGACAAAGGTCTGGGGGTGACGGTTTATTTTGGTCAAAGCAAAGGTTCGTCCAGTACCTCTGATTTTTCTGAAGCGGCGATTCGCGACACGGTTGCTGCTGCTTGTCGCATTGCGCGTTACACCGCTGACGATAAGTATTCCGGCCTGGCTGATGCTGAGCTGATGGCCAAGGATATGCCTGATCTGGATTTGATTCACCCGTGGGATTTATCGCCAGAACGGGCCATCGAACTGGCGCTTGAAAGCGAGGGTGCTGCACGCGGTTATGATCCGCGCATCGTCAATTCTGATGGTGCCAGTGTCAGTAGCCACCATTCTTTTCGTGTCTACGGTAACAGCCATGGTTTTGTCGGTGCCTTCGGTGGCACCCGTCACAGCATGAGTTGTTGTGTGGTGGGCCAGGAAAAGGGTGATGATGAAACCATGCAGAGCGATTATTGGTATACCTCGTCGCGTGACGCCAGTGATCTGGAAGCGCCGGAAGTTATTGGCCACAAGGCTGCCGAACGGACGATTCAACGTCTCGGAGCGCGACGTATCAAGACGTGCCAGACGCCGGTGATTTTTGCCGCCGAGCAAGCCAGTGGTTTAATTTCCAGCTTCCTCAGTGCCATTCGTGGCAGCGCCCAATATCGCCGTTCTTCGTTTCTGCTTGATTGTGCTGGTGAGCAGGTTTTTCCTGATTTTATGCAAATTGATGAACAGCCTTTGTTGTTACGCGGCCAGTACAGCTCACCCTTTGATCGTGAGGGCGTCGCAACCCGTCATCGTGATCTGATCAAGGATGGCGTGGTGCAGGGCTATATTCTTGATAGCTATGCCGCTCGCCGCTTGAAACAGCAGACAACCGCCAATGCCGGCGGTACGCGTAATGTATTTGTTAGGCATGGGGGGGATGATTTACAGGCGTTGTGTCGCAAAATGGATAAGGGCTTGCTGATTACCGACATGATGGGGCAAGGTGTCAATATGGTAACGGGGGATTATTCACGCGGTGCTGCCGGTTTTTGGGTTGAAAATGGAGTGATTCAGTATCCGGTTGAAGAGTTGACGGTGGCGGGCAATCTAAAGCAGATGTTCAAGGATGTTGTGGTTATTGGCAATGATGTGGATGCGCGTGGAAATATCTGTACCGGTTCAATCCTGGTGGGTAATATGACCGTGGCGGGTGAATAAGCAGATGGTCACCGACTTAACTGATTGGATATGACGGTAGAAAATAACAATTTGGATGATGTTCTAGTTAATGTTCGTGGCCTGAGTTTTAGTCGTGGCTCACGTTTGATCTTTGATGGTATCGATCTGGATATCCGACGTGGCAAAGTGACTGCCATTATGGGTCCCAGCGGCACGGGCAAAACGACCTTGTTAAAATTGATTGGTGGTCAGTTGCGGCCCGACCAGGGGACGATTGAGGTGGATGGTCAGAATATCCACGCGCTGCGTCGTCCGGCGTTGTTTGAATTGCGCAAGCGCATGGGGATGTTGTTCCAAAGTGGTGCGCTGCTAACGGATATCAGCGTTTTTGATAACGTTGCCTTTCCGGTGCGTGAGCACAGTCAGTTGCCCGAGGCGCTGGTGCGTGACCTGGTGTTGATGAAGCTGGAGGCAGTGGGCTTGCGTGGTGCCCGTGACTTGATGCCGAGCGAACTTTCTGGCGGGATGGCGCGACGTGTGGCACTGGCGCGGGCCATTGTGCTTGATCCGATGATGGTGATGTATGACGAACCTTTTACCGGCCAGGACCCTATCTCCAAGGGCGTGTTAGTCACTTTGATTCACAAACTGAATGCTGCGTTGGGATTGACCAGTGTGGTTGTCTCTCATGATGTCTCCGAGACGGCCGCCATTGCTGACTATATCTACGTGCTATCCGCTGGCAAGGTCGTGGGGCAGGGGACGCCTGATGAGCTAAATTGTTCTGAATCGGCCTGGGTGCGGCAGTTTATGAATGCGGAGGCGGATGGGCCGGTGCCGTTTCACTACCCAGCGGAGGATTATATTGACGATCTGATAGGCGGGGGACGAGACTGATGTTGTGGTTGCGCCAGTTAGGCCGCTCAGGCCTGGATTTTTTTGAGCGACTTGGTCGTGGTCATCTATTTTTTTTAGCAATGATTGCTGGTCTGCCGAGCCTGCTACCGCGAGGTCGACTATTATTGATCCAGCTCCATGCTCTGGGTGTATTGTCGCTGCTGATTGTTCTGGTGTCAGGGCTGTTTGTTGGTATGGTGCTGGGGTTGCAGGGCTACAATACCTTGGTGGACTTTGGCGCTGAAGAATCCCTCGGGGTGATGGTAGCGTTGTCACTAGTGAGAGAGTTGGGGCCAGTGGTGGCTGCGTTGTTGTTTGCTGGCCGGGCCGGTTCTGCATTGACCGCTGAGATTGGTTTGATGAGGGCGACTGAGCAGCTGTCCGGTATGGAAATGATGGCGGTAGATCCGATCAAAAGGGTAATAGTGCCACGCTTTGTTGCAGGTGCGATTGCCATGCCCTTACTGGCAGCAATTTTTAGTGCTGTTGGCGTGTTGGGGGGGTATCTTGTGGGTGTTGGACTGTTGGGTGTGGATGACGGTGCCTTCTGGTCACAGATTCAAAATAAAGTTGATTTTTACGAAGACGTGTTTAACGGCATCATCAAAAGTGTGGTCTTTGGTATCGTGATTACCTGGATTGCCTTGTTTGAGGGCTATGATGCGGTGCCCACCTCAGAAGGGGTTAGCCGGGCGACAACGCGGACTGTGGTGCATGCCTCGCTAGCGGTGCTGGGTCTGGATTTTGTCTTGACAGCATTGATGTTCGATTAAAGGAACAGTGTATGTTTCAGAATAGAAATATAGAAATTCTTGTGGGTCTGTTTGTGGCTGCCGGGCTGGCAGCCCTGTTTGTGTTAGCGATGAAAATCAGTAATCTGGCCGCTTTTAATGACGGTGAGGGCTATCCGCTGATGGCACGTTTTGACAATATTGGTGGCCTAAAGGTGCGGGCGCCCGTGACCATGGCGGGAGTGCGTATTGGCAGGGTTGAAAAAATTTCTTTCGATGACGAAACGTTTGAAGCAGTGGTGACCTTGAGTATCAGCGAAAAATACCAGCGCCTGCCCAAGGATAGTGGTGCCAGTATTTTTACTGCTGGTTTGTTAGGTGAACAATATATTGCGCTAGAGGCAGGGGGTGATATGGAAAATTTGCAGGCCTATGATGAATTTATGGTCACTCAGTCGGCGTTGGTGCTGGAAGAATTGATCGGCCAGTTTTTATTTAAAGCGGCTGAAGGGGGCGCTGACGAGTGAGGCGATTGCTTGCACTCATCATTTTTATACTTGCTTTGCCGGCGGTGGCCGAGATCGAAATACTTGATCTGGAGGCAGCGGTAGCGCGCGCCCTCAAAACAGATCCCAGGATTGAGGAAAAACGGCACCTTGTTGATGCTGCGCGTGGTCTGCAAGAAGAGGTGGGCGGTCGTGCGGGCTGGTTTGTGGAGAGTAATACCTTTCTTGCTATTGCCCCTAAAACCGAGGGCAGTATTTTTAAAAATGGCACCTGTGTGGTTGCTTCATGTGATTTGCGTGATGACCGTTACAAACTGAATGGTTTATCACCCTGGCTAAAAATAGAAATGGCTTTGATCAAGCCGCTTTATACCTTTGGTAAACTGGAAAATTACGCGGC
>JAJRWO010000281.1 GCA_024276775.1 Gammaproteobacteria bacterium
AGGTTCCCTCCCCAAACCCCGCTGTGGATCGGGGATAACCCCGAGCCCTGTTGCTTGCCTTAGGGGAAATAAGGGCAGAGAAGAAAAGCAGAGCGTGGGTCTGGTATGGCAACCTATCATTTTTCCGCCAAAATCATTTCCCGAAGTTCGGGGCGCAGCTCGGTCGCTGCCGCCGCCTATCGCGCTGCCGAGCAGCTTGTGGATCAGCGCCAAGGGTTAGAGCATGATTACGTTCGCCGCTCTGGGGTTTTACACACAGAGGTTTTGTTGCCCTCAGGTGCCCCAGAATGGCTCAGGAGGCGCGAGGCTCTCTGGAATGCGGTTGAGGCGGTGGAAAAGCGCAAGGACGCTCAGCTGGCCCGTGAGGTCGTTGTGGCCCTGCCGCATGAGGTCTCCGATAAAGAGCGGCTGGCGTTGGTGCGCGGCTTTGCCAAGGTGGCATTTGTCGATCGGGGCATGATTGCCGATATTGCCATTCACGCGCCTGGCAAGGAGGGGGATCAGCGTAATCATCATGCGCATATCATGCTGACCACACGCAGTCTTGATGCGGAGGGGTTTGGCGGCAAAGACAGGTCTTGGAACAGCAAGGCGCTGTTGGAAGAATGGCGCGAGGATTGGGCTGAGCATGTGAATGGGTATTTGCGGGAGCTTGAGGCTGTTTCCGAGGTGGACCACCGGACTTTGGAAGCGCAGCGGGAGGAAAAGCTGGTGCTTAAAGATCAGGCGCTTGCTGATGGCGACGACAAGGCGGCGCGGGAGCTGGCTATTGAGGCCGTAGCGCTTAATCGGGATCCTTTGCCGGACATTGGTTGGAAGGCTTGGGGCATGGAGCGGCGTGGGGTCAAAACCATCGCAGGGGATTTATGGCGGGCTGCTTATGAGCGGCTGGAAGTGGTCCAAGGGGTGGTGGCCGATTTGCGCGCGGGGTTTGGGGAGGTGGTCGCCCAGGTCAAGGATATCGCCGAGCGCGGGGTGGCTAGTTTGGCCGAGAGGTTGCGCGGAGCCGATCTCTCAGAATTGAAGGCCGTGAACAAGGCCGTCGAAGAGCGGGAGAGGGCGGACGCTGAGAAGGAGGATATGGCAAAAAGTTTTGAGGAAATCAAGGCCATGGGGCGGGGGTTAAGCAAGGGCTGGGAAAGAGAACGATAAGGGGGAGGAAGGTGAGGAATAAGGGACCACGCAACTTGTGTATAATTTGGGTACACCCTAGTGGTATGCCTTGATGTTACTTACGCTATCCGTCACTTTTGAGTGGTAAACCACCAAATGTTACGATAAATACACCACACCACCCTATTGTTACGGAACCACCATGGCCCGCATCGGATATGCCCGCGTTAGCACCACAGATCAGGATTTGGATATCCAGATTGCAAAACTGAAAGCCGCTGGCTGCGAGATCGTGCGCTCTGAAACCGGCTCGGGCGCATCACGCCAAGGGCGCGCAGAGCTGGACACCGTTTTGCAATTTGTGCGGGAGGGAGACGAGCTGGTCGTCCACCGCCTTGATCGCCTTGGCCGCTCTACCCGTGACGTTCTAAACTTGGTGCATGAGCTGGAGGCCAAAGGCGCATCCCTGCGCATTCTGGAACCAGAAATCACAACCTCCGGCGACATGGGCCGCATGGTCATTACAGTTCTGGGCATGGTCGCCGATATGGAGCTAAAGTTCATCAAAGACCGCCAGCGCGCCGGAATCGAAGCGGCTAAAGCCAAAGGGGTTTATAAAGGACGCAGGAAGTCGGTTAATGAAACCGCCATCCGAAAGATGGCCAGCGAAGGCACCAGCAAAGCCCAAATCGCCCGTGATCTTGGCGTGTCTCGCATGACCGTTTATCGAGCGCTGCGAAATGTGGGAGTGAGCAGATAGCGCTCCACTTTGGCACGAAAACAGCTTGACCCGCTTAGGGGTGGGGGTGTTAACTTTTTTGCAACTTGTTGGTGGTGTGAGCTAGTTGTGTTTTTGTAATGAGGTCGAAGAAGCCAGAGTATAGTAGACAACTGTAAGCTTGGAGAGGAATGATTCGTGATACTATTTAGAACTTTTCTTATTTTAACGCTTTTCCTAGGCAGGCCTATGGTGGCCTCGGCGCAGGCGGATGAAATAGATGTCCCCGACTATGTGCATCTCTTTCTTGGTGAGGAGGAAATGTGGATACCGAATCATTTGGGCTTAACAGGGTTTGGGCCCAATCCCCCTATACGCAGGATTGAAGGGATAATTCCAAAAGCGGTGCCACGGTTCATGAGCAATGGTGATCCCATTCTGTTTTATCCGCTTGTCACTCCTCCTCCGTATTACGTCGACAGCATTATGATCAGCCAATTTGGCAGCCATAAGGGCGGCTTTTATGAAATCTTGGCAAGCAATGGCGACCTCAATCTACTGATGGGCATTACAAACATACAAATAGGCAAGCCTGCAAGACGGCAGCGAGAACCTTTTGAAGATATAGAGCCATTTACCGGCCCCTACTCAGGTTTTTATTTTGGCAGAAAGAACAGATCCAGCATTGAATATTTTGCGTCCAATAATTTGCAGCTGTTTGGTGAATATATTAGCGGAACATGTGCGCAGCTATCTCCACGTGAGCCAGAAGGCCGGTGGTGCTCAATACGGGGGCGAATGCCTAACGGGGGTGTTCTGGATGTGAAAGTTAACGTTAACTATTCTCACAGCGAGAGTTGGGAGGATTTTGACAAAGCTCTTGAAGGTTGGGCGCCGCGCTTACGAGCCTTGGAGGCATTACTTATGTCCTTTTATGTTTCACCCGATCACAACAATTAACTTTATTGGATTTTACCTATGTTTACATTTTCAGCGACCCAGATTGCGGAATTGACCGCTATCAGCGAAGATACAAGCTATGCACGCCCTTGGGCAGCGTTCTATCGGGCTGTTGCAGATATGGCGGAAGGGCAGGATGGGGTTGATCCTGAATCTATCACTTGGCTTCGAACTGCCGCCGATGTTAATGAGCGAGTTGGAGCAGAAAGCGCATTTATTCGCGCCTACAACAAACTTCAGTATACTGCGCGATATGGAGAATCGATATCTGATGCAGCGATGGATCAGGCCTCGGACGAAATAGCTCAACAGGTATTGGCACAAATAGTGTCAAATAATGAGCTGCCAAATATTCATGTATTAGCCCAAAAAGATGCACAACCAACAGCCGACGCACTTTTTGGCGGCGACGCTTCTGGTTGGGCTGGAAATCCTTTATTTCTTTATTTGGGTCATTCGGACGCTTTTTACAATAACATCATTAATGACGAACCGGACAATCCATATGACGCGCTTGCGATGATGAAATTCTTTAGCCAAGCAAACCAAACAGCTGCGAGCTCGTCAAGTATCTGGGATATATTGACAACAGGGTTTTCGACGCTTTTGCAATACCAACAGCATGCAGATATGGTTGGTAGCGCGAACGCATCTTTACACTCATTTATTCAAAATAATTATGGAGTTACACCTTCAAACTTTCCCAACTTTTTAAATTCCACCGACATAATATTAGGTCAAATTACAGGCGATGACATTCTTATAGGAAACGATTATTCAAATTTTGTTCATGGCGGCGCTGGAGACGATATTATATTGGATTCTGCGGGTACCAATGTTTTTGATGGAGGATTGGGATTTGATACCGTTGATTATTCTGCTCACTCATTTGAGAATGGACTGCACGTTGAGCTATATTCGTTGCCTGAATATTCAAGCTCGCAAGGAACGGCTAATTTTGTGGGAGTAGCCGATTCAAACAACGTGCCGGGCGCTCAGCGACCCCTTGATTTTTTATTCAATATTGAAGCTATTATTGGATCAAGGTCAGATGATACATTCCTAATTAGTGAGGATTTTTCAACTGGCATTCAAATCGATGGCGACGACGACATAAGCGGCGACACGATAGACCTGAGTCAGGCAGCCGTTGGGTCCACGGTTGATCTTGGTGCAGGCACACTGAGCCTTGGTAGCAATACAATGACCGTGCAAAACTTCGAAAACGTTATCGGCACAGCGCAGGCTGACATGATCACTGGCAACGCCCAGTCAAACTGGCTAGACGGCGGAGCAGATGCTGACATCATTGACGGCGGTGGGGGGATTGATGTTTTGCATTTCGCCAAAACCGGCGCTGGGGTGACGGTTGATCTTGTGGAGGGCACGGGGCTTGGCGGCGATGCTGAGGGAGACACCTATAGCAATATCGAGGTGGTTATTGGCACGAATAATATTGATATCTTTAATAGCCAACTAGGCTCTGGGCAGCGGTTCGCGGGTGGGGTCGGTAATGACGTGTTCGATTTTTCGCAATATGATAGTTTGAACAATGCAAATAGAGTTGGGCCGGTCATCGTGTGGGGCGGTGAGGGTGCTGATACTTATAAAACCAAAGGCCCTACGAATTATCTCGTGATTAACGCCGAAATTACAGAAGAAGGCTTTGCGCAAATGAGCCTTGATGACTTGAGCGAGCTTGGTATTGACTGGTCGGCGATTGACCTTGTCATTATTAATCCGGATGCTGAAGACAAGATTGTCCGTGAGTATGACGTCCGAGATATAGATGGGAATGTGATCGGCACCGAAGATATTATTATGAATGTCAACACCGATGGTGTTGCTGCCGCTTTTGAAAGCTTCGGCACGCCATCCCAGAGTTACTCGAGGTATTATTCGTCAGATGAAGGCGCGGACGCCGAATTTCTCTGCGGGACGTTTGTATGGTCGGAAAGCTCTAGGCTCTTGAGCGACACGCCAATGCAAATCCAAGGTACGTTTCCTACATTAGATTGCATTCCTTACCCTGAATACGATCTGAGCGCCTTCGAAGGATACGTCATGTTTTGGCCTTCGCCCAACGCTTGGTTTATGGCAGGAGGCTATATAGAAGGTGAAAGCATTGCTTCAACTGGAAAGCGAGTTCAGATAGGTGCAGATGGAGATGACATCCAGATGGGGGATGTGGGGGATGAAATTTTCTCAGGAAGCCGTGGGTCTGATTCCATGCTTGGCGACGGCGGAACAGATACTGCTAATTATGCGTCTTCATATGCGGCCGTAAGTGTTAACTTTGCACTCGGTGTGGGCATTGGCGGAGATGCCCAAGGTGATACATATTCGAGCATGGAAAATGCCATTGGCTCTTCTTTTGCTGATACTTTACGTGGCGATTTGACGGCCAATACTCTCAACGGTAGATCTGGCGATGATAGCCTGTTCGGAGAAGAAGGGGATGACACCCTGCTTGGTGGCGATGGTGGCGACACTCTGGACGGTGGTGCAGGGAATGATACGCTCAATGGGGGGGCTGGAAACGACCTCCTTGATGGTGGTGCTGGCATGGACACCATAATTCTTAATGGGGTGCGCGACAAATTTGTTTTCTCTTTTGACACAAACCTCACCGTCCAGGATACAGCACCATCCTCAGGCGTGGATGAAGGCACCGATACGCTAATCGACATCGAACGGGTTAACTTTTCGGATGGCTCCCGTGCTGAAATCAGCACAAGCGCCCAAAATAACGTAATCACATATTTTAATTCCGGAGCAACACAAGCGGCAGCCCGGACGGTTTTAGACTCGGCAAATGCCTATTCGTGGTCCAGCTATACACAAACCTTCGGCGCAGATGGCATCGCTCTGGTTGACCGCGTAACGAATTACGATGATGGCCGTGTGTTGGATGTGGATTATGCTGGCGGTGTTCGGACCTCGCAGACGATGACAGATGCTGCGGATGTTTTTGCTTGGTCAGATTACACGCAGACCTTCGGCGCAGATGGTGTTAGCTTGGTTGACCGTGTGACGAACTACGACGATGGTCGCGTGCTGGATGTGGATTACGCTGGCGGTGTTCGCACCTCGCAGATAATGACCGATGTTGCGGATGTTTTTGCTTGGTCAGACGACACGCAGACCTTTGGCGCAGATGGTGTTAGCTTGGTTGACCGTGTGACGAACTACGACGATGGTCGCGTGCTGGATGTGGATTACGCTGGCGGTGTTCGCAC
>JAJRWO010000282.1 GCA_024276775.1 Gammaproteobacteria bacterium
CCCAGCTTGGAACAGATCCGCTGCACCAGTTGCAGCCCCAGCCCAAATCCTTCGGAATCATGATGTTCTTCGTTATCGGTTTCAGTGGCCAGGGGGTTAGTAATGCAGAGCATGTTACTTGAAACTTTCAGTTCTATGAGACCATCGGCAGCATACATAAAAGCATTTCTAACCAGATTTGAAATGACAATGGCAAACAGGTCACTTTCAATATGAAGGGTCTTAATACCGATATCGCTACAAATATCAATCTGCCGACTGTTAAGCAGATAACGATGATTTTTGATAATTTGTTCACACAGATCAGGAACATCAACGTCGCTTTTATCAGCAGGTCGTTCAGATTCACGCGCCAGCCATAATAGTGCGCTGGAGAGCCGTCTCATATTAGCGCTGGCCTTGAGGGCGCGTTGTACCGCAGGCTGGCAGATCTCACTGCTTTGCAGGTTCAGGGTGTCCAGGCTGGCTTGAATAATTGCCAACGGTGTACGCAGCTCGTGGCTGGCGTGTTTTAAGAACTGTTGTTCACGCTGATTGAACGCCTTTATTCTATCCACACCCTCGTGCAATTGTGTAGCAATCTGGTTCAGCTCTTCAATGGAAAAATTAGTATTCAGGAGTTGATCTGGATTCTCCCCCAAGCTGGATGCCCACTGGCTAAGCAGTGCCAAGGGCTCGGTGGTACGACGAATCAGCCATCTCACCAAAAAGAACAGCGATATAAAGATAATCAACGTCAACCAAAACGCTTGATTCAGTGCTGTTTTGAAAAAAGCCAGGTATACCGCTTCAATCTCTGTGGCATGATGACGGCTCAGTAAAAAAAGTTCGCCGTAATCTTTATCAATATGACGCAGAAGATAGAGGTAATCGACAGTTCCATCAGCATTGGTGATGTTTGCTTCCATCACTTCTCCGTGTGCAACAGGCGGATCAAAATGGCTTTGTAACGACGCGGGTATATCCTGCCACTGTCGGTAGGCGCTAAAAGTTTTACCGCGAGGTAAAGGTGAATCGGGATTCTCAGCAACTTGCCGGATCAATGATTGGGCTTCAAGTTGCATCAGGCTATTGGTGTTTAATTCAGCAGCGTGCCAAGTAAAAACAAGCAGTATGAGTAGACAAACAAAAAATAGCCCAGTGCCAAGCCATAACAGTTGCCAGCGAACCTGTTCGGCCAGTGTTTTAGTGCGTTGGCGATGTTCAGCCATCTTTTTTTCTAAGGCACAGACCTGTGCCGACCAATGTGTGGATCAGTGGGTAAGCAAAGGGTTTGTCCACGGCTTTGCGGAGCTGGTGTAATTGGACATTAAAGTTTCCAGCATCCACATCACTATCAGGCCAGGCATGATCTTCCAGTTCGGCTCGTGATACCACTTCAGGGCTGCGCTGCGCCAGCAGCTCAAGTATTTTCCAACCGATCGGTGTCAGCTTGATTTCATCTCCCTCTCGCGTTGCCCTGAGCTCTTTGAAATACAAGGTCAGCGTATCAATTGATAGCTGGTCAGTTTGTGGTTGATCACGTCGATGCAAAGCCTGTAACCGAGCCCATAGCAAGGGCATAGGGCAGGGTTTGACAACATAGTCATCAATGCCAGCCTGAAACCCTGTGAGCTGATCTGTGTTGGTATCACAGGCGGTCAGCATCAAAATGGGAGTGAAATTGCCCTGTTTACGCAACTGTTTGCACACTTCAAATCCACGCATTTTTGGCAGCATCAAGTCCAGAATAATCACATCAAACCGGCACTCCTGAGCCCGCGCCAAACCCGATTCACCATGGTATGCAAAGTCACATTCAGCACCCTGCAACAGCAGATAGTCACTCATGGCAGCCGCCAGATCAGCATCGTCTTCGACGATTAAAATATTCATTTGCTGACCGTTTGATCGCTATCAATTTTCACTAACTTACCCTGTTCGATTTTAAGTACCTTATCGGCACAATCAAAATAACGATCATCGTGAGAAACAACAATAATGGTTTTCCCCTCTCTTTTCAGCGTTGGCAAGATTTCATTATAAAATATTTCCTTGAATAATGGGTCTTGATCTGCTGCCCACTCATCGAGCAAAACAAGCTGTTTATTCTCGCAATAGAGTTGCAGCAAAGCCAAGCGTTTGCGTTGGCCATGGCTTAAATCAAGCCGTGACAACATCCCATCTTTTACTGTGACCACATCAGAAAGCTTCAGTTTTTCCAAAAGAGCATGAATAATATGGTCATCACAAAAATTTCCATTTGCATCAATAATCTCTTCAAAAAGACAAAAGTCCGCTGTGATAATGGAAAAATTATTGCGAAAGGCTTCTAACTCATCTGGCGCAACCATTTTGTCATTCAGATAAATATGACCGCTATCCAGCGGATACAAGCCACACAGTATTTTCAACAGAGTGGACTTTCCACTGCCATTTCCACCGATTATCAAGGTGATTTCGCCGGGATTAAACGTGCTGGAAATTGGCCCAATATGAAGTATCTCAGTTTTATCGTCTGTGCCCTGGCGATAGGAATATTCAACGCTCTCAAGGGTCAGTTTTATTTCTGAAGAGTTCAACTTATCAGATGTTTCCGGGCGCTTTATCTGATCCCACCCTTCGACCTCGGTCAGTTGTAAACTGTCAATTTTGTCGAAGGCGACTCTTGCATCAACCAGTTCATCAGAACTGTTAATAATCGTCTCAATCGGTTCCAGTAAAAATAGTAAGGTAATCACATAACCTGCAATAACCTCCATGGACAGTGACAAATAATCGCCAGTCAGGAAAATAATAACCCCCAACATTGCAAACAGCAGCAGTTGTGCCCATTGTTCGACCACGACAAGAAAATTGAATATCCGCCTGCTTCTGTTACGTATAACATTCGAAGTAGAGAATATTTTGCGGGTAAAAAAATATTTTCGGAAGTCATTAAGTGCCAGCTCCTTGGCACCTGAAACCACACGCTGGAAATGGCTCATCATCAAATCAGTTGTCTCTCGAATAGCAACGCGATCTTTTTTTGTATGCCAAAGCAAACAGAAAATTGTAAAAAATCCCAGCGCCAAAAACCCCAGAACAATACCCAGTAGCTCTATTGACAGATATGCCATATAAGCAATGCCAAACATAACGATAACAACATTAATAATAAGTGCGGGCAGTACATGGAAAAACTTTTCTGCGGTTTCAAGGTCAGCGGTCAAAGTCGCAATCACTTTGGGCAGACCGATGCGTTCCAGTTGGGGTAGGGGTGTCGCCATTACCCGGCGAATCATTTTCACCTGAATGTCGTAACTGACATTAACCGCCATTTTGACAAAAAGAAAATCGTTGCTAAGACCCACGATAAACAAGACGAAAATAGCGATAAAAAAATATTCAGCGCCGTATTTCATATTCTCAAGCTGATTGCCGATGGCATCACTGATAATGGCAATAACGCTCATGCTCGCTATGCCCAGAAGAATGCTCATGGGGACGGTGAGCAGCAGGTACCATTTGTATTTAAGGTATAACGCTTTGTACATAGAGGCTTATCCGGTTAGGTGCTTATGTACATGATGATTCAGGTGGTATTAATAAGGCCTTAAGGTGGCAGGGTAAGCGCATATAAATAACTCAACCTTGTAATGCCAAAAAATACCGTAAGTATTCATCTCACAAAACATATAGGACACCCATAAATCAGCTATTTGACACTCTGATAGAGTACAGCTATTCTTGGTCTGTATTTTGGTCAACTATAATTTAGGTTAGCAGTATGAAAACACTCCCATTATCAGAGGTCAAGATGAAACTCAGCGCCCTGGTCGAGGCGGTCAGGATGACTGATGAGGAGGTTGTGATTACCA
>JAJRWO010000283.1 GCA_024276775.1 Gammaproteobacteria bacterium
AGCCCCAGCAAACTTTTTGATATGCACAGGGTTCGCGACAACAAAAGGAAGTTTAGCGGTTGAGCATGCCAAAATAAATTCATATTCTAAGCGTCCAGTTGCTTCGATAATAATGCGCGTGGGATTGTGTTTTTTTATCTCCTTAATCGCTTTTTTTACCCCCTCTGGATCATTATTGACGGTGAAGTAAATATCTAAGGGGCGAATGTAAATGTCGAGTTGGGATTTTCCTGTATCGACACCGACATTGATTTCTTTTTGATTTTCATTTCTATTCATAATAAGCTGACTCTGCCTTGCTAATTCGGGCTCGAGGCTCCGTTGACTATCCGAGTTTTAATGCTTGGAGTCCTATGCGACGTTCTCACTTGTTATCGGTCTCTCAAAAGAGGATCCTTCCAATCATCGAACTGTCGCATAAGAAGGCTTTAGTTGCTGCTAAAACTTGGGCCACACTTTACCCGAATACGGGGCGTATTATCCATACAAGGCCTTTAAGGCGGGAGAGGGGGAAGTCGTCAATTGGTTTTCTCTCCTTGACGGGGCGAAGGAACAGTTCGGGGCAGCTCAATGAATAATGAAATTGTCGATCTAGACCAACGTCAGCAGGCGCTTGAGCCAAATCTATCGTTCATTGTGCAGGCCCCGGCGGGTTCCGGTAAAACCGGCCTGATCACGCAACGTTTTTTGGTGATGCTGGCTCGGGTGGACGTGCCGGAAGAGATTGTGGCCATCACCTTTACCCGCAAAGCTGCTGCCGAGATGCGTGAACGTCTGCTTGACGCCTTACATCTGGCCACCACGCCGTTGGCGGATGATGCAGATGATTACCGGAGACAAACCTGGATGCTCGCCCGGGCGGCGCTGGATCGCGACAGCGAAAAGGCTTGGCAGCTATTGCAAAACCCGTCCCGCTTACGCATACAGACCATTGACTCTCTGTGTTCCTCATTAACGCGGCAGCTGCCGATTATGTCAAAATTTGGTGCTCAGCCAGCGATCACTGATGATGCAAATGCTCTATATATAGAGGCGGCGCGTACCATTCTGGCTGATCTTGAAAAAGATGAAATGTGGTCGCCCGCCGTTGAAGCCCTGCTGGGCCATCTAGATAATAATCTGGCGCTGGCGGAGCGAATGTTGGTGAGCATGCTGGCGCGGCGTGAGCAGTGGTTGCGTCATCTGGTTAATATTCGTTATGAGGACGAGTGGCGTGATTTGCTGGAAACCGCGCTGCAAAACTGTATCGAAGATGTGCTGCAAAAACTGCATCAAATGATACCGCCCATGTATGTTTCCAGTCTGATGGACGTGCTCGATTTTGCCGCCAACAATGTTGCCGATGATCATGCGCTGGCCGCCTGTCGCGGCATGACTGAATTACCGGACTGCTATGCGGATACTTTGCCGCAATGGCTGGTAATGGTTGAACTGCTACTTAAAAGCGATGGCGACTGGCGCAGCAATCCGCGTGGCCTGACAATCAAACAAGGTTTTCCTGCACCGTCCAGTGCCAAGAGTGATAAAGCCTTAAAGGAAAAACTAACAGGTAAAAAATCTGAAGCACTTGAACTGGTTGCTCTGTTGAGTGAACAACCCGGGCTGCGGCAAAGCCTGTTGGATATTCGGTCCTTACCGTCACCCTCGTATAGCGATGCACAATGGCAGATTGTTGCAGCCCTGTGTGAACTTTTGAAGATAGCGGTTGGAAAGTTGAAACTTGTGTTTGGCAGTCGCGGCCAGGTGGATTTTAGCGAAATGTCACAGTCAGCATTAATCGCTTTGGGTGATGAAGATGCCCCCAGCGATCTGGCTTTGTTGTTGGATTATCGCATCCAACACCTGTTAGTGGATGAGTTCCAGGATACCGCCTTTGGTCAATTTGAATTGTTGAAACGCCTGACCGCTGGTTGGCAGCCGGACGATGGTCGTACCCTGTTTTTGGTGGGTGATCCAATGCAATCTATTTACCGTTTTCGTGAAGCTGAGGTAGGTTTGTATCTGCGTGCGCGGCATGAGGGTATTGGCGACATAGCGCTCACACCATTGACCCTGAGTGTGAATTTTCGTTCTCAGGCCGGTATTGTCGATTGGGTTAATCAAAGCTTTTCTGAACTCTTTCCTGACACGGAAGATATCAGCGTTGGCGCGGTTGCCTATTCTGAATCAGTCGCTTTTCATGGCCATGATGGCGAAGCGGTGCAGGTGCATGCAGCGCTTGAACAAGACACCGTGGCAGAGGCTCATCAGGTTGTTGAACTCATACGCCAAACACAGGCAAAAACCCCTCAAGGCACGATTGCTGTGCTAGTGCGTGCTCGCAGTCATCTGGTTGATATTATCGTCGCCTTGAAAAATGCAAAGCTGGCGTATCGTGCCATTGAAATTGAACAACTGGGGCATAGACCCGTGGTGCAGGATTTGTATGTGCTGACTCGCGCCTTGCTGCATCCTGGTGACCGGCTGGCTTGGCTGGCAGTGTTGCGAGCACCGTGGTGTGGTTTGGAATTGGCGGATTTGAATCTGCTTGCTGAGGCAGATTCAAAGGCTGTGATCTGGCAGCAGTTGCAGGATGTTGATTTGATCGGTCGGCTATCAGGCCAAGGTCAGCAACGTCTGGCACGTTTGCAAGGAGTGCTTACTCAGGCCATGGCCGTGCGTTTTCAATATGGTTTGCGTTACTGGCTGGAATCCGTATGGTTGCAATTGGCGGGGCCAGCTTGTATTGATAATGCCACGGACCTGGAAGATGCCGCAGTGTTTTTTAATCTGTTACAACAGCTAGACAGTGCTGGAGGGCTGGATGATTTACCACAGCTTGAGGAACGCCTGACCAAGCTGTTCGCTTTACCTGATATCAATGCGGATGATGGCCTGCAACTGATGACGATCCATAAATCCAAGGGGCTAGAATTCGATACGGTCATCTTACCCAACCTGGGGCGACAGGCGGCGGTTGATGACAGTCCTTTGTTGATGTGGCAAGAACGCTGGTTGGCGGGTGAGCGTGGCGAACTGTTGTTGGCGCCATTGCGTGCAACGGGTGAAGATCACGATGCTATTTATCGTTATTTAAAAAGCATCGATAAGCGTAAATCAGAACATGAAACGGGGCGGGTATTGTATGTGGCCGCAACCCGGGCACGTAAGCAGCTGCATTTGCTGGGGCATACCACTATAAAAGATGGAGCGTTGCAAACACCGCGTTCCAGTTCGCTATTGTCATTATTGTGGTCAAAATTGGAACCAGACTTTGCTGAGTTATTATTGAGCCAGCCGGCCATTAATGTGGTGGCTGAAAATGAAGGGCTTCCTAAGCGAAAAAACAATCTAAAACGCCTGAGCCTGCAATGGCAGCCGCCTGAGCCAGGTGCATCCATAACCTTAAATATCAATACGAATATGTTTGAGGATGAAACTCACCTGGAATTTATCTGGGCGAGTGAAACCGCACGCCATGTGGGCACGGTGGTGCATGCCTTGTTACAGCGCATTGTGCAACAAGGTTTGCAATACTGGGATGAAAAACGAATCAGCGCCTTGCGCCCTTATTATCGTGCCAGCTTGTTATATCACGGTGTTATGGGGGAGGAGGTTGATGCTGCATCGGAGCGCGTTGAGCAAAGCCTGTTACTGACTCTGCAAGATCAACGTGGCCGCTGGATAGTGGATAATCAACATCTGGACAGTCGCTGTGAATATGCCCTGAGCGGTGTTGTCAATAATCGTATTGTTCGAGTGGTGATTGATAGAAGTTTTATTGATGTTGATGGCAGGCGCTGGATCATTGATTATAAAACCGGCAGTCATGATGGTCATGATGTGGAGACCTTTATTGACAGCGAACAGCAACGCTATTG
>JAJRWO010000284.1 GCA_024276775.1 Gammaproteobacteria bacterium
CAGATCAACGGGGGCACCATCAATGGCATCAAAGTCGACACCCTGTTCAAACTTGATAAATACAGCCGCTGCTTCAGCAACATTTTTAAAGCGGCCATGAGGGATTGCCACGCCATAGCCAAGCCCCGTACTCCCCAGCTTTTCGCGCGCAATCAAACCATCAAAAATTTCAATATCTGGCACACGGGTTCCACATACCTCAGCCAGTAAGTTGCTGGCAGCCTCCAAGGCACGTTTTTTACTGCTGACAGTCACATTGCAAACAACACATTCGACTGATAATAATTGTGAAATTTCCATCGTTTAATCTTCTTGTGTTCTTTCCGGTAAATTTTTATGACCCCTCATAAAAAGCCTATACCAATTGCTTACGCTCATTTGAAGGCGGTATGGACATGGCCTCACGATATTTAGCCACCGTCCGTCGCGCTATATTAATCCCTTCGCTCTCGAGTATCTTGGCAATTTTGTTATCGCTCAAAGGTTTGACCTGATTCTCCGCCGCAATTAATTTTTTAATCAAGGCCCGAATAGCAGTGGAGGAGCATGAACCACCCGCCGCCGTTGAAACATGGCTGGAGAAAAAGTATTTTAGTTCAAAAATTCCACGCGGGGTATGCATGTATTTACGTGTTGTCACACGGGAGATCGTCGACTCATGCATTTCCAATTCTTCGGCGATATCATTGAGCACCAACGCCTTCATTGCCTCTTCCCCATGTTCGAGAAAACCACGCTGACGTTCGACAATCGCGGTGGCAACCTTGAGCAGCGTTTCATTGCGGCTGGTCAAGCTTTTGATAAACCAGCGCGCTTCCTGCAACTGATTTCGCATATAGGTATTGTCTGTACTATTGTCAGCGCGACGAATCATGCTGGCATAGTGGGCATTCACCTTAAGCCGGGGCAGCGATTCACCATTAAGTTCTACCCGCCATTTGGCTTTATCTTTTTTAACGGTCACATCAGGGGCAATATATTCAACCGGCGCCGAAGCAATCAATTCACCAGGACGAGGATTAACAGACTGTACTACCTCAATTGCCGCCTGTAAGGCCTCACGGGATAGTTTCATCTTACGCATCAACTGGTTGTAATCGCGACTCCCCAACAGATTGAGATAAATACTCACCAAGGCAATAGCGTCCACCACATCCTGCTGCGAGGTATCATACCTTTTCAATTGCAGTAATAAACATTCACGCAGGTCACGTGCGGCAACGCCAATGGGGTCAAAATTCTGCACCTGGTGCAGCACCGCCTCCATCTCTTCCAAGCCAATTTCTTCTATCTCAGGGAATTCAAGGCCGGAGAGAATATCTTCCAGGCTGGCAGAGAGGTAACCATTGTCATTAATTGAATCAATAATGGCTTCGGCGATCATCATGTCGACATCGCTAAAAGGCGTCATGCACATCTGCCAGGCCAAATGATCTTGCAGACTTTCTTCAGCGCCAGACTGATTTTCAAAGCCGCTGCCATCATCCGTGGGAGCCGCTGCAGCGCTAGTGGCAGGCAAAACACTTTCGTAAACGTCATCCCAGTTACTATCAACCGGCAATTCATCAGGCATATCGCTACCTTGCAAATCCACTGACGTGTCCGGCGTATCGGTACTGCTCGTTTCACTGGCTTGAGCACTTGCCTCAAATTCGGTCTCTGTGGCATTGCCCGGTTCACTCTCAGGTGCCGCCCCGACATCCTCATTAACCTCAAGCAAAGGGTTACTCTCCAGCGCTTCCTGAATCTCGGCCTGTAGATCAAGGGTAGAAAGCTGCAACAACCGGATGGCCTGCTGCAATTGTGGCGTCATCGTCAGATGTTGACCTAAACGAAGCTGAAGCGATTGTTTCATACGATTGTCATTATTCCCAAATCGATTTCAGTACTATTGATTAAACGGATGGCATTGAGGTGAATTTTAGCGCAGAAAGCCACCACATAGCAGCATTGAATTTTAGGAAATATTGAAATAAATACATTATTGTTGCCTAGAGTTTAAAGTGCTCACCCAGATAAACCTTACGAACCTGTTCATTGCCCAGCACCTCATCTGGTTTACCTTGGGCAATCACACAACCTTCACTCATGATGTAGGCCCGCTCACAAATCCCCAGCGTTTCACGAACATTGTGATCAGTAATCAGTACACCGATATTTTTTTCCTGCAATTGACTGATAATCCTCTGGATATCAATAACAGAAATCGGGTCAACACCCGCAAAGGGTTCATCCAGCAGGATAAACTCGGGACGCATGGCCAGGGTACGGGCAATCTCAACCCGCCGCCGTTCACCGCCGGACAGACTCATTCCCATGCTCTCCCGAATATGACCGATGTGTAGTTCTTGTAACAAGTTTTCAAGCAAGTCATCCTGATCTTGCCTGGACATCCCCGGCTGAACCTGCAATATCGCTTTAATATTGTCTTCGACGTTAAGTTTACGAAACACTGATGCTTCTTGCGGCAAGTATCCTACGCCCAAACGAGCACGGGCATGCATGGGTAAGGCCGTTATATCTTGATCGTCGATGTAGAGCCGACCCTTGTCACAAGGTACCAACCCCACAATCATGTAAAAGCTGGTGGTCTTGCCTGCGCCATTCGGCCCCAGCAAGCCAACAACTTCACCGCTGTTGACTTCCAGCGTGACCCCTTTCACAACCTGGCGCGAACGATAACTTTTAAAAATTGCCTCCGCCCCTAACACACTCATTTTGGCTCAGTGACCTTGTCAGTATTTGTCCGCGGATAAATCACAATTTGCACCCGACCTTCACCACCAATATTTTTGCCGGCTTTAACCAGCTTTTTCCCCGCATCGTATTCAATCAGGTTGCCCGTAAACTGATTTTCACCCTGTTGAAAATGAGCCTTCCCTTGCAGGACAATCCGTGATGCCTGCGCATCATAGACAATTTTTTCCGCCTGCCCCCAGGATCGCTCCTCAGCCAACCCTGCCTGATGCTCAAAAAGGGCCGGTGTGCCCGTGGCAACAATTTTTTTTATTTGTTGACGTTGTTCTGTATAGACCACCAGTTCATCGGCCTTGAGGCTATCCGGGCCTTGGCGAAAAATAACGCGGCCTTTATAGACGCTAACACCTTTGGTCTCGTCAATTTTAAGACTATCTGATTCAATATAGATGGGTTGTGGCCCAAGTTCAGCCGCCCATGTTGTGATCACCAATAATGCCAGCCCCACGGCCAACCCCAGCCTACTCCAATACATATTCACCTCGCACGGCAGCCAATAAGTGCACAGTTCCAGCCCGGGCATCAAGCCTCATCCC
>JAJRWO010000285.1 GCA_024276775.1 Gammaproteobacteria bacterium
AGGCCAGATTGTTGCTACCTGGGATCCGCATACTCACCCAGTCATTACAGAAGTTGCTGGTAAGGTTCAGTTTAGTGATTTTGTTGATAGTGTCAGTATGGAACGGACGACCGATGAGATTACGGGTTTGTCTAGCTTGGTGATCACCGATCCAAAGGCGCGTGGTACTGCCGGTAAGGATTTGAAACCAATGGTTAGGCTGGTTGATGCGAATGGTGATGATTTGTGTATTGCGGGGACTGATATTCCTGCTATGTATTTTCTGCCTGGTGGCGCGATTGTTGGAATGGAAGATGGTGCTGAGGTGGGTGTGGGTGACGTGCTTGCACGTATTCCGCAAGAATCATCCAAGACCCGTGATATTACAGGTGGCTTGCCGCGGGTTGCTGACTTGTTCGAAGCGCGTAAGCCGAAAGATCCGGCTATTATGGCCGAGGCAACCGGTACGGTTGGCTTTGGTAAAGAGACCAAAGGCAAACGTCGCTTGGTGATTACTGACAAAGATGGTGAACGTACAGAGGAGTTGATTCCAAAGTGGCGTCATATCAATGTCTTTGAGGGTGAGCATGTTGAGCGTGGTGAAATTGTGGTTGATGGAGCGCCCATGCCACATGATATTCTGCGTTTGAAAGGCATTTCTACGCTGGCCAATTACATTGTCAACGAGGTGCAGGAGGTCTACCGTCTGCAAGGGGTTAAAATCAATGACAAACATATCGAGGTCATTGTTCGGCAGATGTTACGCAAGGTCGATATTAGCAGTGGTGGAGACAGTCGGTTCCTTAAGGGCGAGCAGCTTGAGCGTGCTCGCGTGTTGGATGAGAATGACAGGCTAGTTGCTGCGGGTAAGGTGCCTGCCACGTTTGAGCCTGTGTTGCTGGGGATTACCAAGGCATCACTTGCCACTGAGTCATTTATTTCGGCGGCATCTTTCCAGGAAACAACCCGTGTTCTTACCGAGGCAGCGGTGCAGGGCAAGATGGATAGTCTGCATGGCTTAAAAGAAAATGTAATTGTTGGTCGATTGATTCCTGCGGGGACCGGCCTTGCTTATCACGCTGAGCGTAAACGTAAACGTGAAGAAATGGATGCGGCCGCAGCGGCTGTGGCGGCAGGTGAAAAAGCACCAACAGCAAGTGAAGTTGAAGAGGCGCTAAGTAAGGCCTTGTAATCTCGAATATATCAACGGATTGGGGTAATACCGATAATATTGTCGGTATTACTTTTGTTTTAGGTGGGGCTGGCTGAAGATCGTGCTTGACAGCAGAGCTGTAGGTCTCTAGAATTCCGGCTTCATAATTGTAGGGTCCTGTCTTTGTCGGGCTCGTTAAATGACTAAGTTTATGATTTTGACTGTTTGTTGCTGATCTGAATAAGGGTTTGTGGCAAAGGCTTTTCATACCTTTAGAAATAAGACTTTAGGTGATCTAGATGGCAACAATTAATCAGTTGGTTAGAAAGCCACGTTTAAAAAAGTTAGAAAAGAGCAACGTTCCAGCTTTGGATGCTTGTCCTCAGAAACGTGGTGTTTGTACTCGTGTTTATACAACAACTCCCAAGAAGCCTAACTCGGCTTTGCGTAAGGTTGCTCGCGTACGTCTGACTAATGGTATGGAAGTGACTACTTATATTGGTGGTGAGGGTCATAATCTGCAGGAGCATAGCGTGGTGTTGATTCGCGGTGGTCGTGTAAAAGATTTGCCGGGTGTGCGTTACCACACTGTTCGTGGAACACTGGACACCTCCGGTGTCGATGGTCGTCGGCAGGGTCGCTCCAAATACGGCGCCAAGCGTCCTAAGAGTTAATTGTTTAAGCTTTATTAGAGATTAGGTAACAGCTATGCCAAGAAGAAGAGAAGTCCCGAAGCGTGAGATTTTGCCAGACCCTAAGTTTGGAAGTGAAACGCTTGCCAAGTTTGTGAATATCGTTATGCAGAGTGGCAAGAAGTCGATTGCCGAAAAAATAGTTTACGGTGCTCTGGACGTTGTTGCCGAACGCAGCAGCAAAGATTCATTGGAAATGTTTGAAAAAGCACTTGAAAATGTAAGTCCTATGGTTGAGGTTAAGTCGCGTCGCGTTGGCGGTGCCACTTATCAAGTTCCTGTTGAGGTTCGCTCTGCTCGTCGTGTTGCGCTGGCTATGCGATGGTTGAGTGATGCGGCACGCAAGCGTGGTGAAAAATCCATGGGTCTGCGCTTGGCGGGTGAAATTCTTGATGCGGCTGAAAGTCGCGGTTCAGCCGTTAAAAAACGTGAAGATGTTCATCGTATGGCTGAAGCAAATAAAGCGTTCTCACACTATCGCTGGTAAGCTGTATTGGTTGGCGTCCTAGATGGCTTTAGCTGGTTTGTTCTTTTATAATTCGGATTAGTAAGGGTTGCTTTAGGTGGCACGTAAAACACCAATCGAGCGTTATCGTAATATTGGCATCATGGCTCATATTGATGCGGGTAAAACAACGACGACCGAAAGAATATTGTTTTACACAGGCACTTCGCACAAAATTGGTGAGGTGCACGATGGCGCTGCCACTATGGACTGGATGGAACAGGAGCAGGAGCGTGGGATTACCATAACTTCGGCAGCAACCACCTGTTTCTGGTCGGGTATGGACAAGCAGTTCCCTGAACACCGAATTAATATCATTGACACTCCGGGGCATGTTGATTTCACCATTGAAGTGGAGCGTTCGTTACGGGTTCTGGATGGTGCCTGTGCGGTTTTTTGTGCGGTGGGTGGTGTTCAGCCACAATCTGAGACTGTATGGCGTCAAGCTAATAAATATCGCGTTCCTCGCATAGTATTCGTTAATAAGATGGATCGGTTGGGAGCGGATTTTTTTCGTGTAATAGCTCAAATTGAAGATCGGCTTAGGGTTTCCCTTGTTCCCGTTGTTATTCCTATCGGAGCTGAAGATGGTTTTGAAGGGGTTGTGGATCTATTGAGGATGAAGGCA
>JAJRWO010000286.1 GCA_024276775.1 Gammaproteobacteria bacterium
CCCTGCGGTTTGTAAAATATATCAAGTTTCTTCGGAAGGGGGGCTGACCAATGTCTGATATACGGCATTGAACGAGTGAATATTTCCAGCTAAGTGACACCGTAAACTTGACACCCTCTAGCATTATTTTCCGATACAAAATGAACTGAAAATTCTGCCTAATAAATCATCAGAGCTGAATTCCCCTGTGATTTCATTCAAGGCTTTTTGTCCTAATCGTAGATCCTCAGCCAGAAATTCACCGGCTTGGTGCAGTGCTAGCTCTTGCTGGCCATGCAGTACTAATTCCAGCGCTCTTTGCAAGGCATCCACATGACGGCGGCGAGCCATAAAACTGCCTTCACCGGCAGTTTGATAACCCACACACTCTTTTAGATGTTGAGTCAGAATGTCCAGTCCATCACCAGTTTTGGCAGAAAGCAAAATTTCTTTCCCCAGCGGGCCAATATTAACAGCCGCTTGCTGATGACTAACATCAATTTTATTCCGCACAACAGTCACAGCAACATTATGTGGAAGTTTGTCGATAATAGCTTGATCTGCTGCGGTAATACCATCAGCATCATCAATAAGCAATAAAACCCTATCGGCTTGTTTTATTTCTAACCAGGCTCGCTGTATACCTAGCTGCTCTACAATGTCTGCGCTTTCACGTAAACCGGCAGTATCAATGATGTGTACAGGCAAACCATCAATGCTGATTTCCTGTCGCAAGGTATCGCGGGTTGTTCCAGCAATATCCGTCACAATCGCCAGCTCTCGCTGTGCCAGTTTATTCAACAAGCTTGATTTGCCAGCATTGGCTTGACCAGCAATAACCACATTCATACCTTCACGCAACAAGCAGCCCTGCTGCGCTTCAGCAAGAATATTATTCAATTCAGCAACAATTGTGTTGAGTTGATCTGTAATTGCACTGTCCGCCAAAAAATCAATTTCCTCTTCAGGAAAATCAATCGCGGCTTCAACATAGATACGCAGTTTCACCATGGCATCAACCAGTTTATGAATACGTTGCGAGAATTCACCTTGCAGTGAACGCAACGCCGAACGCGCAGCTTCCACCGATGAACTGTCAATCAAGTCCGCGATGGCTTCGGCTTGTGCCAAATCAAGTTTGCCGTTTAGAAATGCTCGCTCTGAAAATTCGCCTGGTTGGGCCAAGCGGACACCCAGCTCAACCACACGGGATAACAACATATCCAAAACAACTGGACCGCCATGACCCTGTAGTTCAAGAATATCTTCACCTGTAAATGAATTTGGTGACGAAAAAAACAAGGCAATACCTTGATCCAGAACGGTGTTATTTGAATCTTTAAATGCAAGGTAACGGGCATCCCGTGGGGTAGGGCACTGACCCAATACGGCCTCTGCAACCTGCCTGGCCTTAGCACCTGAAACGCGAATAATACCAACGCCACCACGCCCGGGGGGCGTGGCAATAGCAGCGATGGTGTCGTTTTTTATCTCCATAAGCTGATATGAAAAGGGCACCCGAAGGTGCCCTTTTCATCATTTATTGGGAGTGGCTTCTGCCGCTGCCTTATCAATCTTGGCAGTAATATACCATTGTTGTGCAACAGACAAGGCGCTGTTGGCAAACCAGTACAACACCAGACCCGCTGGAAAGAAGGCAAAAAAGGCGGTGAAAATAATCGGCAAGGCCATCATTATCTTCGCCTGAACAGGATCGGGTGGCGCTGGATTCAACTTTTGCTGAATAAACATGCTAACACCCATTAACACCGGCAAGACGTAATAAGGATCTTTAATCGACAAGTCTGTAATCCAGAAAATAAAAGGTGCCTGACGCAATTCAACCGACTCCAATAACACCCAATAAAGAGCAATAAAAACAGGAATCTGCACCATCATAGGCAAGCAACCTCCGAGTGGATTTATTTTTTCTTTTTTATACAGCTCCATCATGGCCTGACTCATCTTCTGACGATCATCACCATAACGCTCTTTCAATTGCTGCATCTTCGGTGCGAATTTGCGCATGTTGGCCATAGAACGATAACTGGCCGCAGACAATGGATAAAAAACCGCCTTAATAATCAGCGTAATCATCAGGATTGCCCAACCCCAATTGCCAAATAAACTATAAAACCAGCTTAGGACCCAGAACATGGGTTTGGCAATCACACTCAAGATACCGTAATCAACGGTCAGATCGAGGCTTTCTCCGATTTTTTCCAAGACGGCCTGATCTTTTGGACCCACATAGTAGCGAGTTGTAAAAGTATCTATCTGGCCAACATTTATTGTCTTACTCGGTGAAACCAGCCCAAGCACAAAACGATCATCGCCAACAGATTTAGTGTAAAAATGATTGGTTTCATTCTCTGGCGGAATAATGGCACCCAGGAAGTAATGCTGGATGATGGCAGCCCAGCCACCATTGATGTCACGACTTAGATTGGCATCTTCCATGTCATCAAAATCAATTTTTTCGTAATGTTCTTCTTCACTGTAAACCACACCACCCGTATAGGTATAGATGAAAATAGATTCACCACTACCATCTGGACGACTGCGCTGTAGCTGACGATATTGACGGCCTTGCCACTCAGTGCCTGAGTTATTTTCAATTTTTTGTTCAATATCAACTGTATACTGGCCACGATAAAAGGTGATTGTTTTAGTCACCTTAATACCACTGTCATCCTGCCAGGTCAGCGGAATTCGCAACTCATCTTGACCCGCCTGTAATTCATAGTTGGTTTTTTCTGCTGTAAAGATAGCGTAATGATCAGGAGCATTATTATTCGACAATAAACCACTTTGAGCCACAAACAGATTAGGCAATGATTCGCGCATTAGACGAAATGGTGTGTCAGGCATATTACTAGCCGTCGGATAGTTAAGGAGGTCAACCTGACGGATATCACCGCCACGAGTATCAATAATAATATCCAAAGTGTCTGTCACCACATGGATACGTTGACTCAGCGTGCTTGCTTCAATTCCACCGGCTGGGGCTTCAGGTGTATCCGTTTTTACGTTTACTTCCGCCTGCGTTTGCAGTGCCCCCGGTACATCCTTGGCCGCTTCAAATGTTGGTGTCGCAGGAGATGTCATATCGACGTTGCTGTTATTCGTCGCAACTGACTTAATTCCATAGTCCTCCTGCCAGGCATCCCAGCCCAGAAAAAGAATAAATGAAAGGGCTAAAAATAATATAAGGCGCTGATTATCCATGGGTATTACTCGTACTTATTGAGTTGTTCTGATGGGTTTGGCATTGATGCCGTAAATGTTCTGGTACTTCATCAACGCCACCTGGATGCCAAGGATGACAACGTAAAATGCGTTTAATGGCTAACCAACTGCCAGCCAGTGCACCATGAGAC
>JAJRWO010000287.1 GCA_024276775.1 Gammaproteobacteria bacterium
AGTTTTAGATGCGGTACACAAACTGAATAGCCGCCCCAGAAAATGCTTGGGTTATAAAACTCCGTATGAAGTTTTTGAAGAGCTAACGGGAATTAATAAAAAAACATTAACGGGTTATGCACTTATGACTTGAATTCAGGACATAATTTAGCGTACCTCTTGGTCGTGAACTTCTACCGTTAAAAATGCTTTCCATTGTTTGATTGGCGGGAAAAATGCCGGTGTTTTTTTTACGTAATAGTTATAAGTTTCGCCAAACTCCGCTTCAGCCCGCCGCTCTTCAACTCTGGCCAAGTGTACATATGCATAAAGCATAATGGGTGCCATCAACAGCGTTAAAAAGGTAGGCCATTGCACCAAAAAGCCAATAATAACGAGAAATAAACCGGTGTACTGAGGGTGGCGGGCGTAGGTATAAATACCATCGGTCACCAGACCGCCCCGCGCCCCGTGGATTTGTGTCCAGCCTTTGGAAAGTAACAAATAACCCATAATCATTAATACCAGGCTCAGTCCCATCACGATCACCCAGGCCACCGTAGAGCCGCCAAAGACTACGACCCAGAGGTGTCCATATTTATGGCTAAAGGGTTGCAGCACCGGATAGGCATCGCCCAACCAGCCGGTAAGCAGGTAAATGGTCAATGGAAAGCCATACATTTCAGCAAACAAGGCTACAAGAAAGGCGGTGACCACGCTCATGCTGCGCCACTCCTGACGGCCCCTTGGTTTGAGAAAACTGAGCATAAAAAATAAAAATAGCCCCACGTTAAAAAATGCGACGACCCATACACCATAGGAATATCCAGCATCAGCATGCATATTTTATATCCTCTTTTTTATACCTAAATCATTGCAAGTGATCGTGTTATGCGAACCCAAGCATTTACAGGGTTTAGGTTATAGCTTCACTCTCTTTAATCTCAGCGCATTGCTAATCACAGACACCGAGCTGAACCCCATTGCCGCCGCCGCAATAATCGGCGAAAGCAACAGGCCAAATACGGGGTAAAGTATCCCCGCCGCAACCGGCACCCCAGCGGCGTTATAGATAAAAGCAAAGAAAAGGTTTTGGCGGATATTGCGCATGGTGGCATGGCTCAAGCGTCTTGCCCGCACGATGCCGCGCAAATCGCCTTTGACCAGAGTGACACCCGCGCTCTCCATGGCCACATCAGTCCCCGTCCCCATAGCGATACCGACATGGGCTTGTGCTAATGCTGGGGCATCGTTGATGCCGTCACCGGCCATGGCGACGATATGCCCTTCGGCCTGAAGCTGCTTGACCACTTCGGCTTTTTGTTCTGGCAACACTTCGGCTTGCACTTGGTCAATATCGAGCTTGGCGGCGACTGCTTCGGCCGTCTTGCGGCTGTCACCCGTCAGCATCACAACTTTGATGCCTTCGCCGTGCAGGTCACGAATCGCTTCAGGCGTGGTCTCTTTGATGGGATCGGCCACACCGATCAAACCCGCAGCTTTGCCATCAATGGCGAGTAACATCACGGTCTGGCCTTCGGCGCGTTGGCTGTCTGCCTGTTGGGGAAGATCACCCACGTCGATCGCTAGACTCTCCAGCAGTTTGATGTTGCCCAGCGCCACTTTGCGACCATCCACCCTGCCGGTGACTCCCATGCCGGTGATTGACTGAAAATCGTCTGCCTGGGTTAATGTCACACCTCGTGCTTCAGCGCCTTGCACAATTGCTTCGGCCAAGGGGTGTTCGCTGGCACGCTCCAGACTGGCGGCAAGACGAAGGTTGCCATCCTCCTGAAAACCCGCCGTTGCCATCACCGAGACCAGTTTGGGTTTGCCTTCGGTGAGCGTGCCAGTTTTATCGACCACCAGGATATCAACTTTGCGCAAGACTTCTAACGCTTCGGCATTTTTGAACAACACGCCCATCATTGCCCCTTTGCCAGTGCCGACCATGATCGACATCGGTGTTGCCAGACCCAACGCACAGGGGCAAGCGATAATCAGTACCGCCACGGCATTGATCACGGCATAAGCAATCGCGGGTTCTGGCCCCCACACACTCCAGATGATGAAGGTCAGCACGGCAATGACCACCACAACTGGAACAAAATAACCAGACACCGTATCGACCAGTCGCTGGATAGGCGCGCGGGAGCGCTGAGCTTCGGCAACCATATTAACGATCTGTGACAACAGGGTGTCTGCGCCCACTTTTTCGGCGCGCATCAATAAGCTACCAGTACCGTTGACGGTAGCACCAATTAAGCGCTCCCCCGCCATTTTGGCAACGGGCAGTGGTTCACCGGTGACCATCGACTCATCAACATTGCTTTCACCATCAATTGCCGTGCCATCCACAGGAATTTTTTCCCCGGGACGCACCCGCAAGGTGTCACCTACCTGCACATGCTCCATGGGAATGTCTTCTTCGCTGCCATCCTCGCGCACGATACGCGCCGTCTTGGGTGCCAGCCCCAATAACAGTTTGATGGCGGCATTGGTCTGGCTGCGCGCCCGTAGCTCCAGTACCTGCCCCAGCAGTATCAACACGGTAATGACCGCAGCGGCCTCAAAATAGGCAGGTACAACACCCACCGCGTTGAAAACCTCTGGAGGGAAAATGCCGGGAAAAACCGTGGCAATAACACTGTAGGTCCAGGCCACCGACACACCCAATCCAATCAGGGTAAACATATTAAGGTTGCGGGTCACCACCGACTGAATAGCACGCACGTAAAATATCCAGCCGCCCCAGATCACCACTGGCGCGGATAAAAACATTTCAATCCACTGGCGCAGGTTGGGGTTGATCAGTTCGGCCATCGCCTCGGGCCAAAACTCGGCGGCCATGGCGCTGAAAAAAACCGGAATGGCAAAAATCGCACTGATCCAGAAACGACGGCTCATGTAATCCAGTTCACTGGTATCCTCTTCCATCTCCACCGTCATGGCCTCCAGCGCCATGCCACATTTGGGGCAGGAACCAGGATGATCCTGAATGATTTCAGGATGCATGGGACAGGTGTATTGTGTTTTAGTGGCGACAAGCGGCACACCTTTCGGTTCCAGTGCCATACCGCACTTGGGGCAACTGCCCGGGCCTTGCTGTTCAACTTCCGGATGCATGGGGCAGGTGTAGATGCCTGATTCATCCACGGGCTGGTCGGATGTTTTTGCCGCGTGATGGCCGTGCTGCTTGCCACCACAGCAGCGATCAGATTTTTTTTCTGGTGCTGGCGTTAAATCTGATGATGCCATACCCTTTCCGCCACAGCAGCTATGTGATGTATCCTTTGGCTCCGCCATAGGAACTTTTTTATTGCTGCAACAATCGCTACTTTTTTCTTTTTGCTTATCCTCCGCCAGATACTGCTCAGGAGAGGCCGAAAATGTCTTCAGACAACTCTGACTACAAAAATAAAGTTTTTTGCCCTCATGCTCTATGTGGTGCGCTGATGCTTCAGTGACCACCATTCCACACACGGGATCCTTGAGTGATTCAGTTTGCACATATTGCGCAGGATCAACTTCAAACTTGCGCTGACAGCCCTCACTACAAAAATGATAGGCCTGACCATTATAATCCGTCAAATAACCCTTGCTCTCAACCACATTCATACCGCAAACCGGATCGGTATTCATCTTATGCCCCTTTTTTAAATTTTTTCCCTAGTAAGAAGGTTAGGAATGGAAACCATATAACAT
>JAJRWO010000288.1 GCA_024276775.1 Gammaproteobacteria bacterium
CTCAGGGGTTTGTCTACCTGGTAGCTGTGGTTGACTGGGCTTCTCGGCAAGTTCTTTCCTGGGAAGTCTCCAATACGATGGAAGAGAGCTTTTGCATCAGTGCACTGGAGCGCGCATTAAGACTTCACGGCAAACCTGAGACCTTCAACACAGACCAAGGCTCACAATTTACCAGTCGAGCTTTCACAAATATTCTCAAAGACAATGAAATCAAGATCAGCATGGATGGCAAGGGGCGAGCTCTGGATAACATCATGGTTGAACGGCTTTGGCGCTCAGTCAAATACGAAGAAATTTACCTTAATATAGCGAATACGGCGGAGGATATCGTTGTTGATCACACGTCTTTCCTGTTTTAAATTGTCGTTATTTCACAATCGTTTCTGTCTAAAATAGCACGATGACTTTTCTTATGTCGGCGAGTACATCGTCAAGATTATTTTGACGATATACCTAAATCCTGCATAAGTGTGGTCAATCCAGTCTAAAATCAAAAAGGCCGCAGCATGGTTAAATGCTGCGGCCTTTTATATTCGCTTTATTTAATACTTATACGTCAAACGGGTTCCTGAGAACAATCGTTTCTTCGCGATCAGGGCCGGTTGAAATGATGTCTACGGGAACACCAGAGATTTCCTCGATGCGCTTCAGATAAGCACGGGCAGCATCGGGCAGAGCCTCATAAGTTTGCACACCAACGGTTGACTCTTTCCAGCCTGGCATATCTTCATAGACAGGAGTGCAATTTTCTAACACATCCGCAGCCAATGAAACTGAAGTCAGTGGTTTGCCATCACGTTCATAATCGACACAAATACGAATGGTGTCCAGACCGTCCATGACATCCAGTTTGGTAATGCATAAGCCGGTCACACTATTAACTTGATTTGAACGACGCAAAGCGACAGCATCAAACCAACCACAACGACGTGGGCGGCCGGTGGTGGCACCAAATTCATGACCACGACGCGCCAGATGTTCACCCATTTCATCAAACAGTTCTGTTGGGAACGGACCCGCGCCAACACGAGTTGTATAAGCTTTGGTAATGCCGACAACATAATCCAGGTCACGCGGCCCCATGCCACTGCCCGTGGCGGCACTGCCAGCGGTGGTATTTGAAGAGGTTACAAACGGATAAGTGCCATGATCAATATCCAGTAATGCACCCTGAGCACCCTCATACATGACATTTTCACCGCGATCACGATAGTCATGCAGCATGCCGGTAATATCAGCGGTCAGCGGTTCCAGTTGTTCAGCCCAGCCAAGGCTTTGTTCCAGTACTTGTTGAAAATCAACGGGGTCGGTTTTGTAATAATTTTTCAGAACAAAGTTGTGATAATCAAGCACTTCACCTAACTTGGCAGCGAAACGCTCACGATGAAACAGGTTATCCAAACGCAAACCACGGCGTGAAACCTTATCTTCATAGGCAGGGCCTATACCACGACCGGTGGTACCAATGGCCGCCTTGCCACGGGCTCTTTCACGCGCTTGATCCAAGGCGACGTGATAAGGCAAAATCAATGGACAAGATGGGCTGATCTTCAAACGTTCACGCGCCGGCACACCCTTGGCCTCAAGACCTTCGATTTCTGTTAGCAACGCTTCAGGCGACAACACCACACCATTGCCAATCAGACACTGAACATTTTGCCGTAGAATGCCCGATGGAATCAGGTGCAAAACCGTCTTTTCACCATCAATCACCAAGGTATGACCCGCGTTATGCCCCCCCTGAAAACGGACGACTGCCGCAACCGTCTCTGTTAGCAGGTCAACAATCTTACCTTTGCCCTCATCGCCCCATTGGGTGCCGATGACAACTACGTTCCGACCACTACTCATTGATTGATTACCATTTGTAGATAAATAAAAATTTTGGCTATGATGCTAGCCTTAAGCAGAAACCACTTCCCAGACGTTCTCATTTTGCTGCAAAACACGGTCACAACCAAAGTCTGCGGCAGCACCCTGCTGACCTGGCAGCATGAGTACCACCCGCTCACCTTGGTCTCGCAGTTTTGCAACCTGTGCATCAAGCGTTTGATTATCAGAAAGCGGAACAAAAATACCACTGGCAGCAAGCATTCCCTTCTGACTAAGACTGACAAGATTTTTTAGATCGGCACTAAAACCTGTCGCCGGACGTGCCCGGCCAAAGGCTTCGCCAATGGCATCATAACGACCACCACGCGCGATCTCTTGGCCATGCCCCGGAACAAATGCGGCAAAGACAACACCCGTCTGATAACGATAGCCACGCAGCTCTGCTAAATCAAAATAAAGCGGCAGCTGGCCGATGTGACGTTCTGCCAATTCAGCAATCTGTATTAGATTTTGCAGTGCTGCCTTAACCCCCTTGCCTGCCGTCACAAACACTTTACTGGCTTTGGCTAACACCGAATTATCACCATTCAGGTCTACCAAACTGGATAATTGCTCACGAGCCGGGGCTTTCACTGCCCATTGCTCAAGACAAGCATCAATTTCGGGCCTGGCCTTGCGTTGCATGGCTTCAAACAGGGTCACTTCCTGGTCAGCAGACAAACCTGCCTCTTTCACCAGTTCACGATAAATACCCACATGACCCAGGTCAATATGTATATTTTCAACGCCAGCCTGCATTAGAGTTTCTACCATCAGGCGCAAAATCTCTACATCACTCTCAATGCCGGCATGGCCATACAGTTCGGCCCCCACTTGAAGTGGTGAGCGCGAGCGTTCAAAACCGGATGACTTTGTATGCAAAACAGGGCCGATATAACAAAGCCGGGTCGGCACATCTCGCTTAAGGATATGAGCATCTATACGCGCCACCTGTGGTGTCATGTCGGCACGAATTCCCATCAAACGCCCTGTCAACTGATCGATCAGTTTGAAGGTCTGTAGATCGAGATCATTGCCAGTGCCCACCTGTAACGATTCCAGGTATTCCATTAGCGGTGGCATCACCAGTTCATAGCCCCAGCGATTGAAGTTGTCCAGCAATAGACGCCGCAATTGCTCAAGCTGTTGTGCCTGTTCAGGTAACAATTCAACGATACCTTCTGGCAACAACCAGCGTTCATTTTTCTTTGTCACACTTCCAACCATTTTTGTTATTGAGGTGCCATTAGCGCACCAGGCTTAATACGATAAGGCCAACAACCATGCTTACCAGGCCGGCTATACGCAGGGATTTATCGTCCATTTTCGCCATCTGTTGCCAGGCACTGCGCATGCCATTGGGATTAACAAAAGGTAAAATGCCTTCAATCACTAATACCAGAGCCAGTGCAACCCACAAGTCTTGCCACATCATCGTTACCAAAAAAAGCGGGCATGACACCTAGTGTCATGCCCGGTTTTGCATTTTACCTGTTTATGACACAAATTACCTGTCAGGCGGCATCTTTACTGCTTAACCCCGTCCTGATCACCAAAATAGCGAAAAAATTCAGTATCAGGTTTGATGACCAATATATCCTGCTTATTTTTGAATGATTTTTTATAGGCCAATAAACTGCGATAAAAAGCATAAAACTCTGCATCTTGGTTGTAGGCCTTGGCATAGATGTCAGCAGCCGTCGCATCACCTTGACCACGCAGCTGCTCAGCCTCACGATAAGCCTCTGCTAACAAAACCGTCCGTTGTTTGTCGGCATCTGCCCGAGTTTTTTCTGCAATTTCTGCCCCCTTGGCTCGGAAGTCAGCAGCCACCCGAGCACGCTCAGCTTCCATTCGGTCATAAACGGAAGCACTAATTTCACCTTTCAGATCAATACGTTTGATACGGACATCAATCACCTTAATACCAAATTCCTGCGACTTGATGTCTGCCGTCAGCGTTGCAACATTCATGATTTCGGCACGTTCACCCGAGATCACTTCCTGAATAGTACGACGCGCAAACTCTTCACGCAGACTGTCTTTGACAATCTGTGAAAGACGGGTGTTGGTTCGGTTCACAGACCCTCCCATCGCGGTGAAAAACTTGGACTCATCTGCAATACGCCACTTCACAAAAGCATCGACCACTACGTTTTTCTTTTCAACCGTCAGAAAACTTTCTGGCGCAACATCCATGGTCAAGATACGACCATCAAATTTTCTGACCTTATTGATAATCGGAATCTTGAAATGAATACCCGGCTCAAAATTAGACTTCTGAATTTCACCCAAACGCAATAATATTGCTTTTTCGCGTTCATTCACTGTAAAAATAGAAAACATGCCGATGAACAAGACCGCACCTAGCAGGATAATAATTCCCAAACTTTTATTCTGATTCATTAGCGCCCCTCCCGGCTACGAAGTGAATCACGTTCACGCGGCATAAATTGTTGCGCTGAACGTGCGGCGGAGCTTGCCTGACTCTCTAGATTTGGACTACCCTGCTGAGTGGCCGTTTGCCCCTGTTGCATTAAACGATCCAGCGGCAGATACATTAAGTTATTACCGCCCTCGACATCAATCATTACTTTGGTAGTGTTGGATAAAACCGCTTCCATGGTCTCTATATAAAGACGTTGGCGAGTGACTTCTGGCGCCCGTTGATATTCAGTCAGGATGCTCGCAAAACGAGCCGCCTCACCTTCAGCCTGTGCGACAACCTGTTCTTTATAACCACTGGCTTCTTCAATCTGACGTGCTGCAGCACCACGCGCCTTGGGCAAAATATCATTGGAGTAAGCTTGAGACTCATTGATCAAACGCTGCTGATCTTCTCGTGCCTTAACCGCATCATCAAAGGCATATTGAACCTGTTCAGGAGGTTGGGCATCCTGCATATTGACACTGATGACCATCAAACCCGTTTCATAGATATCAATGACTTCCTGAATCCGCTTTTGTACACCTCCAACGATGTCACTGCGACCTTCTTTCAGAATAAAATCCATATCACTTTTACCTACCACCTCACGGATGGCACTCTCAGCCGCCTCACGCAGGGTCAAATCCGGGTCACGAACCTTAAATAGGTAGTCGGAAGAAGATTTGATGTTGTATTGAATGGCAAAACTCACATCAACAATATTCTCGTCTCGGGTCAGCATCAAAGATTCATTGGCAACCGAGGAACTCTTGCTGCTGGTTCGACCGCCACTGTCTTTTACACGATAGCCAATCAGTACGTCCCTATTCTGAGCGACATCCACCAACACCACTTGTTCAATTGGGCGGGGAAAACGAAAGCTCAAACCAGGTGTCAGGGTCTCAACATGCTCTCCAAAACGCAAAACGACGCCTTCTTCAGCAGGCTGAATAATATGCGCCATATCGTAGATCAGCCAGCCACCCACAGCAACTGCCACGGCCATCCCCATTCCAACCGCACCACCCTTGCCTAAACCAGGACCGCCACTGTCACCGCCATTGTTATTACGGTTATTTTTGCCACCAAACATTGAACTAAGTTTGTCCTGCATCTTACGGACGACTTCATCCAGATCAGGAGGCCCCTGTTCATCTTTGCGTTTATTTCCCCATGGATCGTTATCCTTCGATCCACCCGGCTCATTCCAGGCCATTTGTCTCTCCAATCAATATTAATGTCATAAGCCCGTTCAGGCAATCAAACCAGAACTGACAATTCTAGAAACCTTATCACTCTGCCGCAAGGCTAAATGATAGATTTATAGTCCAATCATGTTGCTATCGGCCATTAACTCACAGCCATCCTGGCGACAAAATACTTCTATTTGTCGTGGCCAGGTAAAAACATCTAACAAACAATCACCATTTTCCAGTACGTTTTCGGACTCAACCATTTCACGTTCAAACAGTTCAGCCCGCAAACGACCCGCCATCGGTGATAATTTTAACCGGTAATACTGACGGCTGCTCAGCCTGCCAAATGTTGCATTTTCACCCCGTTCTTTGGCCTCTTGCCACTGTAAAAGTTCAGTGACGGCCTGTTTAAGAAAATCGTGGCCATCACCTCTTTTGGCTGAAATCCAGACCCGCAACGGACGCCCCTGCTCATCGCGATCAATTTTAGGCTCGGCATTTTGCATCAGGTCAATTTTGTTATAGACCTCAAGTTGCGGTACCTCGTAGGCGCCGACCTCTTTCAACACCTCGTTCACCTCATAAATCCGTTCGTGTCGTCCCTCATCATGGGCATCAATGATATGCATCAACAAGTTCGCTTCCTGGGTTTCCTCCAAGGTTGAACGGAACGACGCTACCAGACTATGAGGGAGATGACGAATAAATCCAACCGTATCAATCAGCATCGTATCGAATTCAGTCTCAATATCAAACTTACGCAAGGTTGGATCGAGCGTGGCAAAAAGCTGGTCTTCAACATAAACATCCGCATCGGTCAGCGCATTGAACAAAGTCGATTTACCTGCATTGGTATAGCCTACCAACGATACCGCATGTACCATGGCCTTACGCCGTGAACGTCGCCTGTCCTCACGCTGACGCCGTACCTTTTCCAAGCGTTTATTGAGCTGTTTGATGCGCTGACCAATCAAACGCCTGTCGGTTTCGAGTTGAGTTTCACCCGGGCCACGCAAACCAATCCCCCCTTTTTGCCTTTCCAGATGCGTCCAACCCCGTACCAGGCGGGTCGACAAATGCCGCAGTTGAGCCAGCTCAACCTGCAATTTACCCTCGTGAGTGCGTGCCCGTTGGGCAAAAATATCGAGGATAAGCCCTGTTCTATCCAACACTCGACACTTCAACAAGCGCTCTAAGTTACGTTCTTGAGACGGTGACAAGGCATGATTAAAAATCACCAGCTCAGCCGCTTCAGCCCCGGCAATGGCAATAATGTCTTCAGCCTTACCCGCACCGATAAAATATTTTGGGTCAGGCGCACGGCGACTGCCCTGTACAATTGCGACAGATTCAGCACCGGCCGATAAAACAAGCTCTTTGAACTCTTCCAACTCTTCCCGGGCATCTTCAACCTGGAAATCCAAGTGTACCAGGATAGCTCGCTCTCCCTCACCGGGGCGTTCAAAAAATTCCACTTAAATACTGACCTATTTGCTACGCGCTGCCAGCACCTTCGTCACTCATGGGTAATTTCACGTTTCTGGCGGGGACGATGGTTGAAATTGCATGTTTGTAAACCATTTGGTTGACGCTGTTTTTCAACAACACCACAAACTGATCAAAAGAATCTATCTGACCCTGCAGTTTAATGCCGTTGACCAGAAAAATAGACACGGGTACTTTTTCTTTGCGCAAGGCGTTCAAAAAAGGGTCTTGCAACGTTTGCCCTTTACTCATTCCGACACTCTCCTTTAGTTATTGTTTATCGAGCGTACAATCTCTTACTCTTACCACACCCAGCCCCAACACCTTAAAATAAACGCGGGGCAAAATCTCAAGAATATTAACACACCCAACCGCAATCATATATTGAGGTTGGACTTAATGTATTTCAAGGCCTGTTCCAATAAATTTGGCGATTCACCTTCCAACCATTTTGCGCCCTGCTCAGCCCTTAGCCAAGTCAACTGACGTTTAGCAAATTGACGGGTAGCCACAATGCCTTTCTGCAGTGTTTCATCATAATCATACTGACCATCAAGATATTCCCACACTTGGCGATAGCCTACTGCCCGCATGGACGGCAGATTTAAGCCCAGGTCACCACGCTGGCGCAACCCAGCCACCTCATCAACAAAGCCCTTTTCCATCATCCGCTTAAAGCGCTTTTCTATACGCTGATGAAGGATGCACCGATCCTGTGGCGCAACAATAATCTTGGCCACGCGATACGGCAGTTTATTTTTAACTGCCTTGGCATGCAGTTCCGTCATAGTTTTGCCACTAAGTTCATAGACTTCAAGCGCACGTTGAATGCGCTGTGGATCATTGGGGTGGATGCGAGTAGCAGAATCCGGGTCAACTTGTTGTAACTTTTGATGCATGGCTGCAAGACCATACCGTTCAATTTCAGCATCAAGACAGGCTCGCACTTGCTCATTGGCAGCCGGCAGATCAGCCAGACCATGCTCTAGGGCACGAAAATAGAGCATGGTCCCTCCCACCAGCAATGGAACCTTTCCAGCCGCCGTGATTTCTGCCATGGCAAGCAGTGCATCGTGACGAAAATGAGCGGCAGAATAGGCCTCGGTCGGTTCAAGAATATCGATCAATCGATGCGGTGTCCGCTGCAGTTCCTGCACTGTCGGTTTGGCAGTACCGATGTCCATGCCCTTGTAGATCAAGGCTGAATCGACACTGATCAGCTCACAATCAAGCGACTGTTGCAAAGCCACAGCCAAATCAGTTTTACCCGCTGCCGTCGGCCCCATCACAAAAATAGCAACAGGCAAAGGTTCCATACAATAGGTCTTAGATAAACCCATTCAAAAAAGTTAGCACCCAGGTGCCTAGCTCAGCCAAATCAGTGACACCATACGCCCCGTGACACCATCCCGACGGTAGGAATAAAAGCGCTCAGCATCACTGTAAGTACAACAGTGGCCACCATAAATATTTTTAATACCCAGCCGAGCCAGCCGTTGCCGCGCCAGTAAATAGATATCTGCCAACCAGCGCTCTGGTATTGATGAAGGTTGAAACGCATTGGCCGCTCGTGGATTCTGAGCCATGAACTGCTGGCGCACCTCATCCCCCACTTCAAAGACCTTTGGCCCAATCGCTGGCCCCAACCACGCCAACAGCCTGGCTGTAGAAACATTCATTTTTTTAATGGTTGCCTCGATCACTCCACTCACCAATCCGCGCCAACCCGCGTGGATAGCAGCAACCACCGAGCCGGTCTGATCGCACAGCAGCACAGGCAAACAATCCGCCGTCATGACAGCACAGGCCATGTTCGTTTGACGTGAAAAGCTGGCATCTGCCACCGGCATGCCACTTGCCAGGGCGATATCCACCACCTTAACGCCGTGCACTTGTTTAAGCCAGACCGGTTCGGTAGGCAATTCACATTGCCGCATCAAGCACAAACGATTGTTTGCAACAGCGCTGGCGCTGTCACCAACATGATCACCAAAATTAAGACTATCGTAAGGTGCAACACTTGCTCCACCCTGGCGGGTTGTGGTGCCCGCCCGCACATTGGCAGGTGCAGGCCAATCAGGTTCCAGCCAGCCAATTCCCACCTCAGGCATGTTCTTTGACATCGCATTTCAGCATTTCAAGCAAGCGCAGCATATCATCAGGCAACGGCACCTCCCACTCCACTTGCTCCCTTGTGCCGGGATGTTCCAGGCCAAGTTTAGCGGCATGTAGAGCCTGGCGTTTAAAACCACGCAATATGTGGGTCGTCTGCTCACTGCTGTCCTTCGGGATACGCAAACGCTGACCATAAACCTGATCGCCAATCAGTGGATGACGAATATGGCCCATATGAACACGGATTTGGTGAGTACGCCCGGTTTCCAGATTGACACGAATATGCGTATGGGCACGATAACGCTGGACGACACGATAATGAGTAATCGCCTCTTTGCCATTATGCACCACTGCCATGCGTTTACGATCCACTGCATGGCGGCCAATCGGTTCATTGACTGTGCCGCCACTCACCATCACGCCACAGGCAACCGCTTGATACTCACGCTTCATAGCCCGTGCCTGCAACATTTCCACCAAATGTTTTTGTGATTTCAGGTTTCTTGCCACCACGAGCAGGCCGGATGTTGCCTTATCAAGACGATGAATAATGCCGGCACGCGGCACCTCATTCAGTTCCGGTGCATGATTCAACAAGGCATTGACTAAGGTACCATCCGGATTTCCCGTGCCCGGGTGAACCACCAAACCAACCGGTTTATTAATCACCAGAATATCGGCATCCTCATAGACAACATCCAACGGAATAGCTTCTGGCTGCCAGACCACCTCAACCTCAGTACTGGCTTCCACCTGTAGCAATTCACCGCCCATAACCTTGTCCCTGGGGCGCAACTGCTTGCCATCTACCCGCACTTTTCCAGCCTTAATCCACTGCTGCAGACGGGCACGAGAGTAATCAGAAAAAAGCTGCGCCAAGGCCTGATCC
>JAJRWO010000289.1 GCA_024276775.1 Gammaproteobacteria bacterium
AACCCGGTTGCCCGTGGTCAGGAAGAAAAACTGCGTATCGACACTGATCGTATTGAACATTGGATTGGCCAAGGTGCACAGACGTCTGACCGTGTTGCAAAGCTGATTGAACAGAATAAAGCGGCGGCTTAAATAATTCAGACATGGCGTCTGAACGCATTATTTTGGGCAAGGTTGCGGGTGTCTATGGTGTGCGTGGTTGGGTAAAGATTTTTTCTGAGACTCAACCAAAAGAAAATATTTTTAGCTACAGCCCTTGGCAAATCAAGCTTAATGGCCAATGGCAAACCATTAAAGTGATAGAGGGCAAGCCTCACGGTAAAGGTTTGGTGGCACACCTGTCATCGTATGATGACAGAGAGCTGGCCAAACAGTTGACGGGAGCTGACATTGCGATTGACAAGACGCAGTTGCAGGCGGCCGAAGAGGGTGAATATTATTGGGCCGACATGATCGGTTTGAAGGTGGTTACCCTTGATGGTGACGAGTTGGGGTGCGTGGATCACTTGTTTGAGACCGGTGCCAATGATGTGGTGGTGGTCAAGGGTGAGCGAGAACGCTTGATTCCCTTTGTCCAGGGGCAGTATATCCACTCGGTGGATTTTGAGGCGGGTGTGATGCGGGTTGATTGGGATCCGGCGTTTTAGACCATGCGAATTGATCTTGTCACCCTATTCCCGCAAATGGTTAATGATCTGCTGGGCTACGGGGTCACAGGTCGGGCGCTAGAGAGGGCTGTGTTTGAATTGGGGCTATGGAATCCTCGCGATTACACCCAGGACAGACACCGAACGGTCGATGACCGGCCGTATGGCGGTGGCCCTGGTATGTTGATGAAAGTTGAGCCGCTGCGTCAGGCGATAGCTGCGGCACGACAGGCTAACCCTAAGGCCAAGGTGGTATATATGTCGCCACAAGGACGCAGGTTTGACCAGCGGCTGGCTCGCGATGCATCGCAACAGTCGGGTATGATCTTGGTTTCAGGGCGTTATGAGGGGATTGATGAACGCCTGGTGGAACTTGAGGTTGATGAGGAATGGTCGATTGGTGATTATGTTCTCAGTGGCGGTGAGACTGCCGCCATGGTTGTGGTTGATGCGGTGACACGGTTGTTGCCCGGTGCTTTGGGGCATCAAGAATCGGCCGAGCAGGATTCGTTTAGTACCGGGTTGCTGGATTGTCCGCACTATACCCGCCCTGAGAATTATCAGGGTTTGCAGGTGCCGCCGGTATTGCTGAGTGGTGACCATGCTGCCATACGTTGCTGGCGGTTGAAACAGTCGCTGGGCCGGACATGGTTGCGCCGACCAGACTTATTGCGAGATATGAGTCTGGACAAACAGCAGCAGCAGTTGCTGGATGAATTTATCCAGGAACAGGAAGAACAATAGAATTAAGCGGTATTATGCCGCCGATTTGGAATTTTACTTTTAAGATTGTTATTTGAGGAAAGAGTCATGAGCAATATTATCGACCAGTTAGATGCGGAACAAATGACCCGTGAACTACCTAAGTTTGGCCCAGGCGATACAGTTGTTGTACAGGTAAAGGTAAAAGAAGGTGACCGTGAGCGTTTGCAGGCCTTCGAAGGTGTTTGCATCGCTAAGCGCAACCGTGGCCTTAATTCTGCGTTCACCGTGCGTAAGATATCTAACGGCGAAGGTGTTGAACGTGTCTTCCAGACATATAGTCATGTGGTTGATTCTGTTGCTGTTAAGCGTCGCGGCGCAGTGCGTCGTGCCAAGCTGTACTACTTGCGTGAACTGACAGGTAAGGCTGCACGTATTAAAGAGAAATTATAATCACCCTGTTTCGATGCGTCAGCTGATAAAAGTAGGGGCGGCCCGGAAGTTTGGGACCCGCCCTTCTTTTGTTTTTAGCCGCCAACCTCTGTTGGTGGGTTTGTTGACGGGTTTTGTTATTTTTTCTCCTTGTCTCCAGGCGACAGATGGCTTGTCTGAGTCGCTTTTGCAAGAAATATCCTTTTTGACAGATGCGGGCGCGGAAAGTCTGGGCATGCACTTGCTGGCAGATGCCGAGCCAAATCTAGCGCGAGTGTCAGAGGCCTGGATTGTTTGGCATCGGCAAAAGGTGCTTCTGTTGCAGCAGAAGGGCCGTTGGTCTGAGGTCATACATGAATATGAAACGCTGCCTGTGGATGTGCCAGCCAAGCATCAAAACTGGTTGCTTGGTGAAATTGTTCATTCTTATCTGGCCATGGCGTCAGGTGAGCAGGCGCGAGATTTGTTGTTGTCATTGATTTGGAAAGGCAGACTGGATAAAAAACGTTTGCCTGAATTACGCCGTTTAGTGTTACATAGCTACCTGGTTGATGGTCGTTATGACAATGCTCGTACAGCATTGCTGCGCTATGAACAGGATTATCCTGATGCAGTGCTTGATGATGAGCTATTAGCCTTAAAGGCGCGACTAATGATTGCTTCGGGCCGAGCCAACGAGGCCGCAGTGCTGACGGTGGTGAGTGGTGAGCCCGTAGTCCGCAGTGTTTATGTTCTGGCTTTGTTAAAGGGATTGACGCCACTTGATGCCAATTTGTTCGCTGAAACCCTGCGTTGGCTGGCAGCGCCGCAGCTGGGATTAGCGCTTAAACAATCTTTATTCGCGGCATTGTTTGAAAAAATTAAAGGCTTAGATGGCCTGTCTGATCGTATAGCGGCTTTGGAAGGTTTGCTTGGTATCAATGATATCGATGGTGCCCAGGTAACAGCAGTGGTCGATACGCTTTGGTTTTCGTTGACTGAATATGGTCGCAGGCTGGCGAATGGACAGCAGCTTTTGATGGGCAACTTTGATCCTTGGTTCACGTTTGCTGAAGAGATGAGGCAATCAAGTAACAGAAAAGCCGAGGCCATTTATGCCTGGTTGGCACTCAAGGCACAGGGGACGGATATTAATGCGCAAGCACATGGCCTTTTGGTGAGCTTGCTTGAGCAGCAAGGGCATACACCGCTGCTGCGCGCTATGTATCTTTCATCGTCACAGTTTGCCGGTGTTGGCGTGTTGCCTTTGGCGGTGATTTATCGTCTGGTGGATATGGCGCTGGCGGATGCAGATCTGGGGCTGGCATCAAAATTGATGAGCCAGTTGGATGCACCAAAAGGTGTGGATGTTGTTGAATGGCAGTTGCGCCGGGCGCGGGTGAAAATTTTGGCAGGTGCAACTGACGATGGCATTGAGTTATTAAAAGAAATTGTTGCCGTAGAAAGCTTGAGTCAGGTGCAAATTGAAAACGTGTTGCTTGCCGTGCACGACCTCCATAGCAAAGCGAGGGTAGTGGCGGCCTTTACCATTTTGGCCGAACTGCTACACAAACTGCCTGATCGTAGTGCGCAGCATGAATTGCTGTATTGGATGGCAGAAATTCGCATGGCTCAGCAGCAATACAGTGAGGCGGCACGTTTATATATTAAGTCGGCCCATTTAAGCCAAAAAAATGCTAAGAATGACTGGGTTGAGACCGCCCGCCATCGCGCTGCGCATGCGCTGGAGCAAGCGGGCCTGCTGAGTGATGCCCTGAATATTTACCAACGATTGTCTGCGGCAACAGAGGGTGGTGCTGGCAGAATTTATGATTATCAGATCAGGCGCTTGAAAAACAGTATCAATTAATGGTTTGCGCTTTATCGTCGAGCATCTCATCATTACGCAGCGGTCACAATCAATTTTTAGAGGTGTCCTATATGTTGGCGAGTCACACACAGTGCAATTTCGCTGCCGTGATCGAGACACCCTGGTCAGGCATCAAGTTAGGGCTAGATTTTTCCGACAAGCTATTGTGTCGTATTGATTTTCTTTCCGCAGATGTTAATACATGCCAGCCGTTAAGCGCATCGCAACAACAAATAACTGCTCAATTGAGTCACTATTTCAGCGACCCATTTTCTCGGTTTGAAATTCCACTGGATTTAAAAGGGACGGCTTTTCAGGTTCGGGTTTGGAATGCCTTGTGCCGGATTCCTGCCGGGGAAACGCTGAGCTATGGTGAATTGGCTGATCATTTGGGCAGTTCAGCTCGGGCAGTGGGTAACGCCTGTCGCGTGAATAAAATTCCTGTGGTCGTGCCTTGCCACCGGGTTGTGGCCAAGTCGGGGCTAGGGGGATTCATGGGGCAGCGTCATGGTCATGAGTTATCTATTAAACGATGTCTGTTGCAGCATGAACAGGCGCTGGATGAGGCTTAAAAAGTCACGCGCTGCTGCAGTTAAGGCTGAAGAGTTGGGCTTGATTGA
>JAJRWO010000005.1 GCA_024276775.1 Gammaproteobacteria bacterium
ACCCATCTCACTGAAGCCGGCTGCTCACTACAGAAACACGCCCAGCGCATCCTCGCTGAAGTGGAAGACAGCCGTCGCGCCATTGCCAATCTGGAAAACGAAATCAAGGGCCAGCTCAAACTCGCCACCTCGCACCACATTGGCCTGCACCGACTGCCCAACGTATTAAAAAAATTCATCCAGCGATATCCCGATGTGCAGCTTGACCTCAGCTTCATGGATTCCGAACAAGGCTGTCGTGCCGTAGAGCAAGGCGAACAGGAACTGGCCCTCATCACCCTGCCACCTGCAGGCAGCACCTCATTGGAAATGATTCAAACTTGGACTGACCGACTGGTACTCACCGTTAGCCCCCACCACCCCCTGGCACAAGAAAAACAAATCACTGCCGAGGTGCTGGCCCGTTATCCAGCTATTCTGCCGGCCCGTGGCACCTATACTCGCGACCTGATCGACCAACAATTGAACCTACCTAGCATCAATATCAAACTGGAAACCCATTATATGGAAACCATTAAAATGATGGTCAGCGCTGGCATGGGCTGGAGCCTCTGGCCAGACAACATGATTGAAAACGAACTAAAACCAAAACAAGGCAGACACATCGCCATAGAACGAAAACTGGGGATTGTCAGGCACCCGCAAAGAACCCTGTCCAATGCGGCTAAAGCATTTATTAAACTGGCACAACAGAATTAAAGGAAATCACACATACAAACATCTAAGCACCGATAGCATTCAGCCAAACGGTCATTTCTGGTATGATTGGCCGCTTTTCCAGCACGGGATTAGAGGCATACCATGACAGCCAGGATCATTGATGGCAAAGCCATCGCTGCCGGAATTCGCCAAAACGTCAAACAACGTGTCGATTACCGCCTTGCCAATGGCCAGCGGGCACCCGGTCTAGCAGTGGTTTTAGTCGGTTCTGATGCGGCTTCGCAGATTTATGTCAACAACAAACGTAAGTCCTGTGCCGAGGTTGGCTTTATTTCCACGTCTTTCGACTTGCCTGCCGATACATCAGAGAAAACACTGCTTGGTATCATTAAACAGCTCAATAATGCCCCGGCGATTGACGGTATCCTGGTGCAACTGCCACTGCCCAATCACATCGATACCGAGGTTGTTATCGAGCACATCCATCCCGACAAAGATGTGGATGGCTTTCATCCCTACAATATCGGCCTGCTGGCCCAACGCATCCCCAAATTACGCCCCTGCACCCCATTTGGCGTTATGACGTTATTGGAGCACACCGGCGAAAATATTCGCGGTATGGAGGCAGTTGTTGTCGGTGCCTCAAACATCGTTGGTCGACCCATGGGGCTGGAACTGCTACTGGCCGGCTGCACCGTCACCACCTGTCACCGTTTCACCAAAAACCTGGAAATGCATGTTCGTCGCGCTGATCTTATTGTCGTCGCAGTCGGCAAAGCCAATTTCATCCCTGGCGACTGGATCAAAGCAGGTGCAATCATCATTGATGTTGGTATTAACCGTCTTGACAACGGCAAACTGGTGGGGGATGTTGAATTCGACAAGGCGAGCAAAAATGCAAGCTGGATCACCCCTGTGCCTGGCGGTGTCGGGCCAATGACCATCGCCACATTGTTACAAAATACACTGTATATTGCCGAAAGTTTGCGCTCATAATACGCTGCGGGCTGGCCATCCTGATCTGTTCCCCCGCCTTGAATTTATTGGCTAGGTTAAATGAAAGGCACTTGCAAAACGTCTGAGGTGGTGTCTGGTCAGGCAAAAATTGGCGAAAAAATGGCGTTCACACACAGTCAATGAGCATTTTGAGCCAATTTTTAACAGCGCAATGAGCCAGCCTCAGGCATTTTGCAAGTGCCTTTCGAGACTCGCCTTTTTTATGGAATATCCAGGTGAGAGCTGCCTCTTTGGACGTTCTTCAAGCGGAAAACACTCACGCCAGCACTGCGTTTTCCGCCATCAGAACGTCCCAATAGAGGCTATAATTCCCATTCCTTAGACTTATTTGCCCAGCACGTCGTTCCGAGTGCTTTCAGCAATCGCCGCCGCTTCGGCAATCAGATCACCCGGCACACCCAGCTCAGTCAGCGTTGCACCCAGGTTTTCCATCACAGCATCAAAGTGCGAGTCATTCAATCCTTTGGCGACCAAATGAGCATGGCCTTCACGCATATCTTTACCAGAATAGTTGCTTGGGCCGCCAAAGGCCATGGTCAAAAAAGCTTTTTGTTTGGCTGACTGTTTACCCAGGTCCACGCCTTCAAAAAATTGGTTGATGCGATCATCCGCCAACACCTTGCGGTAAAAAATATCGACCGCAGCATTAACAGCACCTTCACCGCCGATGCGTTCGAACAGCGTCTTGGCACCGCCCCCCATCGCCGCCTTTTCTTCGTCAGTGTACCCCCCCAGCACATCAGCGCGTGTGCTTTCAGCAATCGCTGCGGCTTCACTGATCAAGTCATCAGGGACACCCAGCTCTTTCAGCGTCGCACCAAGATTATCCATGACTGCATCAAAATGCGAATCATTTAAACCCTTCTCAACCATATGCGCATGGCCTAAACGCATATCTTTGCCGGAGTAGTTGCTTGGACCGCCAAAAGCCATGGTCAAAAAGGCCTTCTGCTTAGCCGACTGTTTATCCATATCCAAACCCTCAAAGAACTGGTTGATACGATCATCCGCCAACACCTTGCGATAAAAAATATCGACCGCAGCATTAACAGCAGCTTCACCACCAATGCGCTCAAACAAGGGTGCCGGTTTTGCCCCACCAAACAAGCTTTTTAGAAATCCAAACATTTATGTCTCCTGGTTATTTTATAGAAAATTTCAACGCTAATCCCCTCTCAAAATACTAACTATTTAAAGGTGTATTGTAAATACCTTTTATGTCCAGCAGCAATAATCGAAATTAAGGAATAACCCTAGAACCAGATTCCTAACGACTGCCAAGGGAAAAACATTAGCGAGGGAATCACACAATATGAACAACTGGCACCTTGCTTCAGCGCCTCTTTAGAGATTTTTCAAGTCAGAGCACCTTAGACTCAAGCGAATAACGCATGCGGATGAAATCAGAACGAGACACATATAACAACTCACTCACCTTGCCTATCAGGTGCTCTTCGTACTTGTCTTTATCCATATCTGCAAAAGAAACAGCCCACATCATTTCAATAATTTTGAGCTTTTGCGAATAATCAAAATTTTTATTCACTAAACGGATAAATTCAAACAGACAGGTGACATTATCTATCTCACCCTCGGCCAAATTAACAATCTCCTCTGTCTCCGCTGTACTGAGTGAAAAAAATGCCTGAATTGCTGCGGCAATGGCCTGCTTCTCTTTTGCATCAATATGGAAGTCGGCGCGGGAAACCTCGATCAACAGAGCGGCTGTCGCAAGTTGCAAGGCACGCTCAGATGAAGCCGCTGTTTGGCCATCATTGATGGATTGAATTTTTTGTTCAAAGAAACGCTGTATTTTTTTTATCATTTAATTATCAATACTCGATAAGGTAACGGAATTGCGGCGTGCGCCGGGCATTAACATTTCAGCAACGTCGTCATACCCGCATATGCGATAAAGCTTGCCCGTTAGCCAATGTTATATCCGACTATATTTCACATCAATTATATTAAATACTCTCATTTGGTATCAGATTCCATCTCACGCCAAAGCGGTGGCTCTCCTGCCATTTTTTCAACCTGATCCAGATAACGGGTATGTGCAGCCAGCTCTTCAGCGCTGGCACCGATAACCGACAGGGGTGGGCGATCAGCACTAATCAAAACTCGCTCCTGGTGACCTTCAGCGGCCAACAGGTCTTTTTCAGACTCCATAAACAGTAAGGTCTGACCACCGGTCATGGCCAGGTAGACGTCTGCCAGAATTTCCGAGTCAAGCAAGGCACCATGCAGGGTGCGGCTGGCATTGTCTATATCGTAACGTTTACACAGTGCATCCAAGGTATTGCGTTGGCCTGGGTGCATTTCACGCGCCATTTTCAGGGTATCGAGAATCTGACAGTGATCCTGGACTTTAGCCCACTCCGGCCCCAACAAGCCAAACTCATGATTGATAAAACCAAGGTCAAAGGGCGCATTGTGGATGACTAGCTCAGCGCCCTTAATAAAATCAGAAAATTCCTGGGCGATCTGTGCAAACAGGGGCTTACCCACCAGAAATTCATTGGTGATACCGTGAATTTCAATGGCGTCACCCGGCACCACACGCTCGGGCTGAATATATTGGTGATAGTGGTTACCCGTCAGGCGTCGGTTAATCAGTTCAACACAGCCGATTTCAATCACCCGATGGCCGTTCGAGGTTGCCAGGCCGGTGGTTTCCGTATCGAGAATTATTTGCCGCATAGATTGACTCCGCTACAACGTGTCGATACCACGATTTGCCAAGGCGTCGGCACGCTCATTTCCTTCATGGCCACTATGCCCCTTGACCCAACGCCATTCAACCTGATGCTTGGCATTGGCCTGATCCAGTCGCAACCACAAATCCACGTTTTTGACCGGCTGTTTGGCCGCATTTTTCCAGCCACGTTTTTTCCAACAAATAATCCACTCTGTGATTCCCTGCAACACGTATTTGGAATCGGTGGTCAGCTGCACCTGACACAAACCATCCAGGCTTTCCAACGCCATAATCGCCGCCATCAACTCCATACGATTATTGGTCGTCTCGGCCTCACCACCGAACAATTCTGTTTCTTTCTCTTTACAGCGCAACATCGCACCCCAACCACCCGGGCCGGGATTGCCACGGCAAGCACCATCGGTAAATATTTCAATCATGTCAGACATTACGTCCACTCCGCGTTGTTGGTCTGGGCAGTTCACCCAAAAAATTTCGCTTGGTATGCCAGCGTGGTTTCAGCGGAGTCAAGGTGGTCACCCGTTTTTTAGCCACTAACACATAAGCTCCCGATAGACGCGGCCACAGCTTCGCGCCCAGTTTTTCCATAAAAGCAAGCTTGCTCATGATTCCACGACGCTGTATTGGCGGTCGAAAAAAATAAGATTGCACCAACACAACATCAAAACCCAGCAGCGCCATCCAGTCCCTGGTTCGGGTTAATGATAGAAAATCACCACACCAGGGGGCTTTGCCTGAACGCCCAAACAATAATCGCCACAACCCCCATAAACTCCACGGGTTAAACCCCAGCACCACCACATGCCCTTCGGCAATCAGCACTCTGTCCACTTCGCGCAGAATTTGGTGCGGATCACGTTCAAATTCAAGAATATGTGGCAGTACCACCACATCAACAGTGTCAGTGGCAATCGGGATAGCGTCAGGATAACCATACGCCCCCGACACCAACGTTTTACCGCCATCATCCGGATCTATTAAAACTTTATTCGACACTCGGCTACTGGACAGTACATCATTACCCAGCAAACCACCCACCTGTACGATATGGTAACCGAACAAGGTTGGCAGAATGCCATCCAACTGCTCTCGCTCTTGTCTCAGTAACAACTGCCCAACGGGACGGTTATACCAGCACCGAAGCGCTTGTCGAATGTCATTGATCTGGTCGCGCCGCAGCCCGGCTATCATTTCGTGTTCCCCGCTCAATTCGAATTGACCTGAGTCACATTGCTTGTCAGCATGTCGCCATGATCAAAATTAGCCCAATCCCTGCTTATTCGGACAATTATATCTGGCTAATTCAATTTGGCGACCACCAAGTAGCGGTGGTCGATCCAGGTGATGCCGCCCCCATACAAAAAGTCTTGCAACAACAAAGACTACAACTGGCCGCCATCCTTGTCACCCATAATCACTGGGACCACATTGATGGTATTGAAATTTTACTGCAACAGCACCAAGTGCCCGTATTCGGCCCCGCATCCAAGCAAACCCCCGGCCTTACTCATCCCTGCGTAGCAGGTGAGCAGATCCAGATCGGCGAGCTAAACCTGGACGTCATGGACGTTCCCGGCCACACCCAGGATCACATTGCCTACTACGGTCACCAGGCGCTGTTTTGTGGCGACACATTGTTCGCCGCTGGCTGTGGCCGGCTATTAGGCGGCAGCGCTGAGCAATTATATGATTCCTTGAATAACATCGCCAAACTGCCGATCACCACAGAGATCTACTGCACTCATGAGTATACCTTGAGTAACCTTAAATTCGCCCAGGCGGTAGAGCCAAAAAACCAACAGATCATACAACGCATAGTGACCGAGGAAGAAAAACGGCAACAGGGTCAACCGACCCTGCCATCAACACTTCAGCTTGAACTTGCCACCAACCCATTTTTGCGCTGCCAATCTAACACAGTCATCAACAGTGCTGAAAAATTCAGCCGCCAAACACTGAACAGCCCAGCTAAGGTATTCAAACTTCTGCGCTGCTGGAAAGATGATTTTTCTTAATGAATGGGGGCAGGGCCGGTATACTATGGCGCATTCAATGGCAGTGACATGGAAGTAGAAACATGAACACCCGCACGCAACGCCTCAATAACAAAATCCTGATCCCGGTTGTTATCCTGCTGTTAAGCGGCTGCGCTGCCGAGGCCATAGAAAATATCGGTTCGATTGCAGCCGCACATGAAAGTGCCATCGACCAAAGCGGCAAACGCCTGTTGTTAGACCACTCCCCTACCGCCCCGGCTATCGAACAAGTTCTGGCCAATATGGACGATAACCTGATTGCAAATGCCAGGACAACCATTACTAATAGCGAACTGCCAGTACCTGTCAGCATCTGGCAACGGGTTCGATCAGGCTTCCAGCTGCAAGACAACGACCATCCTCAGGTCAAAAGCGACCTCAAATGGTATGCCAAACACCAGCGCTATCTCAACTACACCTTTAAACGCGCCGACCCTTATTTTTATCATATCGTCGAACAAGTCGAAGCCCGTGGCATGCCCATGGAGATAGCTCTGCTGCCGGTAGTAGAAAGTGCCTTTCAACCATTTGCCTATTCTCATGGACGCGCAGCCGGCATCTGGCAGTTCATTCCCGTTACCGCGCGTCGCTTTGGCCTGAAAATTGACTGGTGGTATGACGGACGCCGCGACATCAAGGCCTCCACCACCGCCGCACTGGACTATCTGGAAATCCTCAATAAACGTTTTGATGGCGACTGGCTGCTGGCCCTGGCCGCTTATAACTCAGGCGAAGGTACCGTTTCAAAAGCCATTCGCAAAAACAAGAAACGCGGTAAAGGCACGACATTTTGGGATCTAGAACTACCTCGTGAAACACAAGGTTATGTCCCTAAACTACTGGCCGTTTCAAGCCTCGTCGCCAACCCTGAACGGCATGGTGTCAACTTGAGGATCATCGACAACAAGCCACAACTGACCGAGGTCAATATTGGTTCCCAACTGGACTTAGCGATCGCTGCCGACATGGCTGGACTATCATTGGAACAGCTTTACATCCTCAATCCAGCGTTTAACCGTTGGGCAACATCACCTGACGGCCCTCACTTACTGCTGTTACCCATTGACAAGGCCGATAGTTTCAAAGAAAAACTGGCCCAGCTGCCGAAACAGCAACGGGTTAAGTGGGTACGTCACCGCATTAAAAACGGTCAGACCTTAGGCCACATCGCCCAACGATACAAAACCACGGTCAAGACGATCCAAACAACTAACAATATCCGCGGCAACACCATCCGTACCGGCAAATATCTCATCATTCCCATCGCCAGTAAATCACTCAATCACTATACTCTGAGTGGACAGCAACGCCTGCACAGCAAACAAAACAGCCATCGCAGTGGGCACAAAACCCAGCATGTGGTTCGCAAAGGCGACACCTTCTGGGATATTGCCGTTGCCCACAAGGTCTCAGTCCGCAAACTGGCTTCATGGAATGGCATGGCACCGCGCGACACCTTGCGCCCCGGAAAAAAACTGGTGATCTGGAGCAACACCGGGAATGCCAGCGCCCCAATTGACAACCCGGCAACCAAAGCCATGACCCGCAAAATCAACTACAAGATACGCAATGGCGATTCGCTGGCGCGTATTTCACAGCGTTTTAATGTCAGTGTCAGTCAACTAAAAAAATGGAATCCCCACAGTACCCAGGGGAAATACATTCAACCTGGCCAACGGCTGGTTGTTTATGTCGATGTCACAAGAGTGGCCGAGAACATTTAGCCTGTCCATGCAAGGGGCCAGTAAAATGGATTTTGCCGTTCCCCTTGAAATTCAGGCTAACCGGGCCAATATATAACCAACGACTTCCCCACTGAAGCGACCCCATGATCATAAAAAAAACCGTCCTGCTCACCCTGTTAATGTGTTTAACACTTGCTGTCACAGCGGCTAATGCGCCGCTAAATCCGGCACCGGAACACAGTTTTTCTACGATTCTGTTAACCAAGCTCATCAAACAACTTCATTACAAAAAAAGCTCCCTGAACGACGCTCAATCCAGCGCCATTTTAAACCGATACATTGAATCCCTTGACGCCAACCACAATATCTTTACTGCCGAAGATATTGCCTCTTTCAAACCCTATGATGCGATTTTGGATGATGCCTTGCGCCGTGGCAACCTTGAGCCGGCATTTAACATCTTCCACTTATTCAGCCAGCGTCGTATTGAGCGTGCTGACTATGCCCTCAAACGCCTGGAACAACCCTTTGATTTCAGCCTGGATGAGCAGTATCTGTTTGATCGCACAGAGGCCGCATGGCCCAAAGACAAAAATGAGCTGGATGACATATGGCGTAAACGGATTAAAAATGATGTTTTGAGTTTATCTCTGTCGCACAAAAGTGACGATGAAGTCAAAGAGACTCTGCGTAAACGCTATCAACGTTTTAAAACCCGCTCTGAACAGATAAAATCAGAAGACGTATATGAGATTTTTATTAATGCCTACCTGAGAACCATCGAGCCTCACACCGCCTATTTTTCACCACGCACCTCAGAAAACTTTAAAATCAACATGAGCCTTTCTCTGGAGGGAATCGGTGCTGTACTGAAAACTGTTGACGACTACACGACGATCAAAAGTACTGTTCACGGTGGCCCGGCAGAAATGAGCAATCAGCTTCACCCTGAAGACCGCATTAGCAGTGTTGGCCAAGGCCACAATGGTGTGATTGAAGATGTTGTTGGCTGGCGTATCGATGACGTAGTTGCCCTCATCCGCGGCCCCAAAGGGTCAGTGGTACGCTTGCAGGTGCTGCACAAAGCAAATGGTCTGGATGGGCCAGCCAAGATTGTCACCATCGTCCGCGACAAAATAAAGCTGGAAGAACAACAAGCCAAAAAATCCATTATTGAAATTCCTGATGGCGAAAAAACCTCTCGCATTGGTGTCATTACCATTCCAACTTTTTACATAGACTTTGACGCTGCCAGGCGTGGCGAAAAAGATTATGTCAGTTCCACACGTGACACACGTACATTACTTGCCGAACTAAAAGCAGAAAAGGTTGATGGCATCATTATCGATCTGGCCGGAAACGGTGGCGGCTCACTCTCAGAAGCAATTTCACTTACCGGACTATTTATTGAATCAGGCCCCGTGGTGCAAGTGCAAGACAGCCACAATAAACTGGAAATTGACAAAGATACCGACCCCAGCATTGCCTACAGTGGCCCTCTGGCTGTGCTGGTAAATCGCTTTAGTGCCTCCGCCTCTGAAATTTTTGCCGCGGCCATGCAAGACTACGGCCGAGCAACCATATTAGGTGAACCAACCTTCGGCAAAGGCACTGTACAACAAGTCATGGACTTAAATCGCCATGTCAAAAATAGCGGCACAACCCTGGGCCAACTGAAAATGACCATCGCCCAGTTTTTCCGCATCAATGGCGACAGCACACAAAACCGCGGGGTTATCCCTGATATTATTTTTCCCACCGCACAGGTAAACGATGAACAAGGCGAAAGCTCACTGGAAAACGCTCTTCCCTGGACCCACATCAAGGCCGCCAGTTTTCGTCCATACAATCAAACCAACATTAATCTTGATACCGCCACCGCACAACACCAAAAGCGGGTTAAAACAAACAGTGGCTTTGACTATCTGCTTGCTCAAGCCAGCATGCGCAAACAAATCCTCGATAAAACATCCGTTACACTTCTAAAAAATGAACGCGAAACTGAACGAAAAAAACAAGAAACAAAAGGTTTAGAATTATTAAATCAGTTTCGTATCTCACTGGGTTTGAAACCAGAAAAGCTAAGCGACTTTCTGAAAGATGAAGAAAGCAGCAATGATGATGATTTTTTCACAGAACAAATAAAACTTATCAAACTAAGGGAAGCCGCCGCCATACTTGTAGACTTGATCAGCCAAGCGCAGCAAGCCCCTCTTGCACATCAAGCAGTCGCGCGGGTTGCCAGCAAACCGGGCTATCAAACCAACGTCAATCCGGATTAAAACATAAGCATAAAAACATTAAGGAACGAGCACGAGATAACGGCCTAATTCCCCATACACCTTTCGAACTCTTGTTTATTTTCTGGTGTTAATTCAGTCCCTGTCTCGTCAATTTTTTCAAACATTTTATTGCGACAGCTTTCGAATTTATGCATGTCTTCTGGGACTCCCCCAGCGTAACCATGGCGACGGCTACTGATATCATCATACATCCTCCAGCCAAGCACCAAATGGGCAATGATAAATACTAGCCCATAAATTTTGAGTATATTTTTGTTAGCCGCCGCCATTGAAAGCAGCGCAAAAACAAGCGATCCATAGGTCAATATGATTGCGGCACCACTGACCATTATCAATGGGGTTGATAACACCACAATGATGATAGCGACAAACCCGAATACGCTTTTTATCGTCAATTTCATCAACAAAAGAATACTTGAAATTGCAAAAAAAATCTCGTTTCACTAACGATTGAACAGAGACATGACATAAATTAAAGGCACCGACTTAAATGGCCATATATACCCATAACGCTATGGGTATACTGTCCTATTTTTTAATCTGCACCAACATAGTGTTGATATTGTTTTTGTGCAGGCGATTGCGCACCTTATTCAGTTTACGTTTGTCGGTAAACGGGCCAACTCTCACTCTTAACCACTGCTCTCCTCTGCTGGAAACAGGATCAATATCGGCTTCAATACCGAGCATGGCCATCTGTGCCTTGAGACTGTCGGCTTCACCATAAGCACGGAATGAACCGGCCTGAATCATGTAGGCAATATTATTTTTTTCTTTGATGCGGGCCTGTTCTTGTTTGATTTCAGCTTCGGGTATCAACACTTCAAGTTCGGGCAACAGGGTGTAAAAGTCAAAACGTGGGCCATCGTCTTTTTCTGCGGATATATTTTCAGGTGGTTTGGGTTTAGGGGTAACATTAACGGTATCGCTGACAGTCTTGGTGGCTGTCTTCGTCATTTCATTGTGACGATCATAAAAATAAACCATCACCGCTACGCTTAAACCAATGACCAGCCCCCCTAACATCCATATCCAACCGGGGGTTGGTTTTGCACTGCTATTTTTTTTGGCCCTGCTGTTGGTCTTTTTAGATGGCCGTTTTTTTATTTTCTGATCACTGCCGCGAGGGGTATTTTTGTAGTCCTTTGTCATTGACTACATAGCCTCCGGCGCAGATACGCCTAACAATTCAAGCCCGTTTTTAATGACCTGTTTGACTGCCAGGTTAAGACTTAGACGTGCATTACGCCGCTTGGCATCGCCAACCAGAAACTGATGAGCGTTATAGTAAGTATGAAATTCATTGGCCAATTCGCGCAGGTAATTGGCCAACTGATGAGGTTCATGATTCAAGGCTGCCGCTGCCAGGGCTTCCGGGTAACGTGACAGGTTGATCAGTAGTGCTTGCTCGTGCGATTCACTGAGCTGGTCAAGATTAGCCAGGCCATTGGCGTTGTCATGACTAAAACCCTTTTCAGTCATTTGCCGCAACACACTGCAAACCCGGGCATGGGCGTACTGAATGTAATAAACCGGATTATCACTGGACTGTGACTTGGCCAGATCCAGATCAAAGTCCATGTGTTGTTCGCATCTGCGCATGACGTAAAAGAAACGTGCGGCATCGTTACCCACTTCTTCACGCAGTTCACGCAGGGTGACGAATGAGCCAGAACGAGTCGACATTTGCAGCCGTTCGCCGCCGCGGTAAAGAATGGCAAACTGCACCAACAATACATCGAGCCTGGATGCCTCCTCACCCAGGGCTTCCAGTGCCGCTTTAACACGCGGTACATAACCGTGATGATCTGCACCCCAGATATCGATAACGCGATCGTAACCGCGCGCCAGTTTGTCCATGTGGTAGGCAATGTCAGAGGCGAAATAAGTGGTCTGGCCATTGTCACGTATCACAACGCGATCCTTGTCGTCACCAAAGTCAGTGGAGCGGAACCACCAGGCACCTTCTTTTTCGTAAAGATGGTTGCTGGTTTTGAGGCGTTCAATCGCTTTTTCGATGGCTCCATTTTCCATCAGTGAACGTTCTGAATACCATTCGTCGTAGTTGACGTTGAATTCTGCAAGGTCTTCACGGATATCCGCCAGGACGGTGTTCAGGCCACGATCAAACACAGCGCGATAATTGTCAGCGCCTAATAATTTTTTGGCCTTGTTCACCAGGCCATCAATGTGCCGTTCTTTATCACCACCAGCAGGTTCATCATCCGGGACGTTGGCAAAAACCGTGACCGCAGCATGTTGCAGTTTATTGCCGTGGCTGTTGTGCAGGTCGGCGGCGATATCAAAAACATAGTCGCCCTTGTAACCGTTGGCTGGAAAGGTGAACGCTTCGCCACATTTTTCCAGATAGCGCAACCATACTGAGACGGCAAGAATATCCATTTGTCGACCGGCATCGTTAACATAATATTCACGCTGAACCTTGTAACCCATTGCCTCAAGCAGGTTGGCAACCGTGGCACCATAGGCAGCACCGCGACCGTGACCGACATGCAGTGGGCCGGTGGGATTGGCAGACACAAATTCCACCTGTATTGATTTGTTTGCACCGACATTGCTACGGCCGTAGCGATCGCCTTTTGTCTGTATCTCATTGATGACCGCATGGTAGGCATCTGCGGCGAGAAAGAAGTTGATAAAGCCGGGGCCAGCAATTTCAATCTTGGCTATTTGCCCGGAACTGCTCAGCACGGCAACAATGGCTTCGGCAATGTCACGGGGTTTGCGCCGGGCAGGTTTGGCCAGCATCAGTGCCACGTTACAGGCAAAATCACCGTGTTGGCGGTCTTTGCTACGCTCCATCTGCAGTGTGAAACTGAGATCTGCTGGCAGGGTTTGGTTCGCTTGCAGTTGCTGGATGGCACTGTTGACCAGTTGCACGAGTTGCTGTTTCACAAAGGCGTCCTACGGGGGTTGTGGGTTGGGGGCTTGATTATCACTTTTCCGGGGCTCGATATGCAAATGATTGTAGCCTGAACTTACATTAAATCTACCGGATCCACATCCAGCGACCAACGCACCTTGCGTGCCCCGGGTAGTTTGTTGAGCTGCACTGTCCACGGCCCCAGTAAACGGTGCAGATCAGTGCGCTTTTGTGCCTGCAACAATAGTTGATAGCGATACTTGCCGGCGCGGCGTTCCATCATCGCCGGCATGGGGCCGTAGAGCTCCACACCTGGTGTTCCCAATTGTTGGGCCAGGTTGTGGGCCTGGTCGAGAAAACTTTCCGCTGGCAGCGCATCACTGGCCTCGGCTCGCAGCAGTGCCATATGACTATAAGGGGGCAGAGTTGTGAGCTGGCGTTCCGACTGAGCCGCCTTGGCGAAGGCGTGATAACCCTGCTGACACAACAGTTGCAACATAGGGTTATCGGGGTGATGGGTTTGAATCACTACCTGACCGGGTTTGTCGCCACGCCCGGCACGCCCAGTGACCTGGATGATGAGCTGGGCCATGCGTTCACCGGCACGGAAGTCAACGCCAAACAAACCCTGATCACCATCGAGAACCCCCACCAGAGTGACGTCAGGAAAATGATGCCCTTTGGCCAGCATCTGCGTACCAATGAGGATGCGTGGTTCACCCGTATTAATGTCATTCAGAATGGCATTCAGGCTGCCCTTTTTGCGGGTCGAGTCACGGTCAATACGGCTACGGGGAATATCTGAAAAACGTTCGGTGAGCACCGTTTCGATACGCTCCGTGCCGCTGCCCAACGGTCGAAGGTCGACGCTGCCACAGTCTGGGCACTGCGGCGGAATTGGCCGCTGGCTGCCGCAATGGTGGCAGCGCAAGTGGCGTTTTTGCATGTGTAAGGTCATGTGGGTATCGCAACGACGGCAGTGGCCGACCCAGCCACATTCATGGCAGATGATACTGGGAGAAAAGCCGCGCCGATTGAGAAACAGCAATACCTGGTTGCCGTTATCGAGATGGCCTTGCATCAATTGCAGCAGTGGTACGGAGAGCTGTTCTTCCATATTCTGACCGCGGACATCAAGCAGCGACACCTTGGGTGGCTTGGCTTCGCCGGCGCGTTTGGGCAGTGATAGGGGCTGATAGCGCAGTTGTTCGACGTTGAGCAGGCTTTCAAATGACGGCGTGGCCGACCCCAGCACCACCGGGATACCCAGTTTTCGGGCACGAACGATGGCCAGGTCGCGGGCCGAGTAGCGCAGCCCGGATTGTTGTTTGAACGAGGTATCGTGTTCCTCGTCAATAATAATGATGCCGGGGTTGCTCATGGGGGTAAAGACTGCCGAGCGGGTGCCGATGATGATGCTGGCCTCACCACTGCGTGCCAGTAGCCAGGCGTTGAGGCGTTCACGGTCGTTAAGCCCCGAATGCATCACCGCCATCGGCACGTTGAAACGGCGCTTGAAACGCCCCACCAACTGTGGCGTCAAGGTAATTTCGGGTACCAGCACCAGTGCCTGCTGGTCGTTTTTCAGCACCGCTGCGATGCTGCGCAGATAGATTTCAGTCTTGCCGCTGCCGGTAACACCATCGAGCAAAAAGGCACTGAACATGCCCAAACAGTTGTGGATGCATTCAACGGCCTTGGCCTGGGCTTCATTGAGTTCAGGGCCAAGCTCTGGTTCGGCATTGCCATATTCCAAGGCTGGGATTTGTGTCATCTCGACCCAGCCATTTTTCACTAATACCGCCATGGCATCGACCCAGGTACGGGGCAGCTCTTTGAAGTGGGCAGCGGTCAGTCCCGCGTGACTAGCGCCAAGGCGACGCAATAGATCGGCCTGGCGCTTGGCGCGTTTACCCAATTTGTCTGCATCCATTTCGCGGCCCGCGTTGGTGATACACCACAGGGAACGGGGTTTGGTACTGGCCACTTCACCCTGGCGCAGAGCGCTGGGCAGAGCGGTGGCCAGGGTTTCACCGATGGGATGATGGTAATAATCACTGCACCATTGCAGTAGGGACATCAGTTCATTTGGCAACAGTGGTTCGTTGTCCAGAACCTCGATGGCGGCCTTGAGTTTGTGGCGTTCGACTTGAGGTTTGTCACTGACCTCAAGCAGGATGCCAACCGTTTGGCTGCGCGCAAATGGCAGGCGCAGGCGCACGCCCTTTTTGAGTTGAGTCGGGTCACAGTGATCGGGCGGCAGGTAGTCAAAGCTGCTGTAAAGCGGCGAGGGTATTGCCACCCGTAAAACGAGTTCAGATGTCGGCATGGCCGAAGCCTAGCACTTCTTTATTTAACTGTCTTTGATGCTGTACTTTAGTTGATTATCGAGTTAGATTTTCCAGCTTTCGGTGCTAAGTGATTGTTTTTTGTTTTATCTCTCGTTTATTCAAAAAAGCTGTGGATAACTTTGTGGATTAAACTGGAGTAGTGTGCGCAACTGCCCGTTACTGTTACAGATTTGTCATTTTGGTGACAGAATAGCCATCGCTAAAAACCGTTAAAAAACAACCACTTAATATTTTCTGCATACAGCCATATTTTTTATGTTAAAAATGGAAGTCAAGTCTTGTTATTGTTTTGGTATTGTGCATAAAGACAATTCAATCACCATTTTATAGCGAATG
>JAJRWO010000290.1 GCA_024276775.1 Gammaproteobacteria bacterium
ACTACAACAAATAAAGGGCCGCCACATCCTGATTTTTCGCGGCCAAGGGGGACGGGAGTTGCTGGCACAAACATTAAGCCAACGTGGTGCCACGGTTGAATATGCCGAGGTATATCGACGTGCCCGGCCGGCCGGCGATCTGAATACATTACTCAAACAATCGCCAGCCATTGACCTGATTACTGCGACGAGCAATGAAAGCCTGCAAAACCTGTACGACATGGCCAATAACGAGCAACGCGGCTGGCTTCAGTCCAGACAGTTAATCGTTATTAGCGAGCGTACTGCCCTGCTGGCGCGACAACTTGGCTTTCACCACCCGGCCATTGTCAGCAAACAAGGTACCAACCAAGGATTAACCAACGTTATGCAAACATGGCATAACAAACCACTCAATAACCACTGATGATCTTGAGGACTGCGTGATGTCTAAAGCACAACAACAAACAGACACAAAAACACCCACACCCGAAAAACAGGGCAACACCTTGGCCAACAAAGCTGACACGCCGGCAAAGACAAGCGGCCGTGACAAAAAGGGCAGTGGCAACGCTGGCCTAATCGCCTTTATCGCCCTGATAATCACGATTGCTGCCGTTGCTGTCGGCTATAAAGCCTGGCAACAAATTGGCAGCGAGCAAAATACGCTCACGCAACGCATTAACAGCGCTGAAAAGAACATCGCAGCCATGGAACCCAGCCCAGAACCCGGTCTCAACATCGCCGAAACCGTAAAAAGCGCCAACCAACTGCTGCAAAACCAGCTCGATGCCATGGAAACACAAATCAACAGTCTGGAAGAGAAAACCAGCGGCCAGGGTCAGCCGCTAGAAGGAAAGGCCGACGATCTGAATGACAAAATCAGCGCACTGGATAACAAAATCAGTAGCAGTATTGAGGAATCCAAACAAAGGCACGCCGCAATCAGCGACTCACTCAGCAAGCTCAATGATTCACAGCGCACCAACAACAATAATGACAATCTGCTGGCCACTGAATCCCGCTACCTGATCAATATCGCCAACCATCAGGCCCAACTTAACCAAAACCCAACCGCCGCGGCCACAGCGCTGGAAGCCGCCAATCAACGCTTGAATGATGCTGCCGACCCATCACTGCATGAAACAAGGCAAATCATCACCGACGACATTATCGCTCTGCGCAACATCGCCACCACCGACATCAGTGGCATTTCCCTAACGCTGAGCCAGCTCGAAGCCAGTGTCGACGGCCTACCACTCAGTAGTGAAACTGTCGCACCAAACGCCGCTGAAGAAACCACAGCAGTAAAAGAAGTCAATGATGCCAACAGCTTTTTTAATAAAGTCTGGAGCGACATTAAGGGGCTGGTCTCAATCCGCCATAATGCACAGCACAGCACAGCCCTGCTACCACCAGGACAACGCTTCTTTCTACAACAAAATCTGCGCCTGAAGCTGGAAACTGCTCGCCTGGCACTGTTGCAACGTGATAGCCAAACCTTTCACTCAAGTCTCAACACTGCCAGCAACTGGATCAAAAAATACTTCGACACTTCAGCTGCCAGCACAGCCAACCTGCTCACCAGCATTGAGCGCTATCAAGATATCGAACTCAATCCAACACTGCCTGACCTTTCCAGATCACTAAAGGCTCTGGACAGCTGGATCAGCAAACAAAAAGCAGAGGTGACGGCACCATGAAACTAGTCATTGCAACCATCATCGTCCTACTCGGTGCCGCCTTTGTCGCCGTCTATGCCATGCAAGACCCCGGCTACATCATGCTCTCGTTTCGCGACTGGACCATCGAAACCAGTTTTATCATGTTTTCTGCCGCCATGTTAATCGGTTTTATACTGCTTTACGCCGCCTTCCGCCTGCTGATTGCCACCGGCCTGCTGCCGCGCATAATGAAGCGTTGGAATTCTCGCCACAAGATTGATGTCGGCCATAAACAACTGTCTCAAGCCATGATGAAACTCAACCTGGGACAGTGGCAAGCTGCCGAGAAATTATTAATCAAATGCGCTAAAAACCCAGCATTGGCCCCCATGGCCTACCTGGCTGCAGCCCGAGCGGCTCAAGGCCAGGGCAGTGAATCCCGCCGCGATGGCTATATCCAGTTGGCACAACAAAAGACCCCAAAAGACAGTTTGGCGCTGACCATTGCCCAGGCTCAGATTCAAGCCGACTTTGGCAAGCCTGAACAAGCCATCGCCACCCTAAACCGCCTGCCCAGAAATCAACATAAAAATCAGGCCGTACTCACATTACTGGCCAAGCTTTACACCGACAGCAAGGATTGGCCTGCACTGGTGAGGCTGTTAGCCGAAATAAAACAGAGCAAGGCCTTGCCACTGAACCATTATTTTGCCACCGAGTATCTGGCTTATTCAGGCCTGATCAACCATGTTGCCAAACACAAGGACGCCACAGCCCTATGGCAGACCTGGAACAGCTTACCCAAGGATTTACGCGCCAAGGAAGATATCATTGCTGACTTTACTGCTTCAATGATCAAATTTGGTCAATCCGATGCGGTAGAAGGCATTCTTTATCACCGCATCAATAAAGAATGGAGTGATTCATTGGTCTACATCTATGGGCTGCTTGATGGCGACACTGAGATTGACCTGGCCCGCGCCCGTAACTGGTTGAAGAAACATAACAGCAACCCTGTATTACTGTTGACGCTCGGCCGCCTGGCCATGCGATCCCATCAATGGGAAACCGCTCGCGATTATCTTCAACAAAGCCTGGAAATCGCCCCCAACGCTGAAACCTATCAGGCGCTGGGCAACTTGCTAGCCTTCCTCAGCGAACAATCACAAGCACTGGAGTGTTATCGCCGCGGCCTGGCACTTACATCAGAACACTCACCTCAACCTGAACTAAAAAGCGGCCTGATTGAACGCGCCAGCCTGCCACGACCTCACTTTAACCCTGCTGAACCATCGTCTCACTCACGGCTGGAAATATCTCAGGCATAAACAAAAACCCGCCGAGTTTATTCCAGGCGGGTTTTTTCACCACACAGGGCGAATCTTATATTGACAATCATTTGGTTTCATTGGCAAATTCAAAGCGATCAAAATAAAAATATTGACCCGCCAAGCCCTTCATCGCAACGCCTTGGCGCAATGCATCGACCATCGCTGGCGCTCCACTTGCGTAAACCTCATAACTGGCCAGACGATCAAAATCCGCCAACATTGCGTCATGCACAAGACCTGTTCTTCCCAGCCATTGATCACCACTCTTAGTGCCTGATAATACCGGCACATAGGTAAAATTATCCCGCTGCTGCCAAGCCTCAGGCAAATCATTCAAATAGAGACCCTCTTGGCTTCTCGCCCCCCAGTAGAGAAACATGGGCCGCCCAATACCTTCCTGGATGGCATGTTCAATGATGCCTTTAATCGGCCCAAAGCCCGTGCCTCCAGCAACAAAAATCATCGGTCGATCAGATTCTTCCTGCAAGGTAAAACTGCCAAACGGCCCTTCAATGCGAAGCACGTCCTTTTCCTGCATGCCATCAAAAACATGCGCCGTAAATTCACCTCCCTCAACCAAGCGTATATGTAACTCAATAAATTCGTCATCATGGGGCGCATTGGCTATTGAAAAACTACGCCGTCGACCGTCCAGTAACAGAATATCAATGTATTGCCCCGCCAGAAATTGCATACGCTCAGTATCGGGCAGCTTCAAATACAGCCGCACCACATCATCTGCCAGCTTTTCCAGTTTGACTACACGAGATGGCATCTTGCGAATTCTCACCTCATTTGTAGCACCAATCTCATGCACTTCCACCACCAGATCAGTCTTGGCCTTAGCACGACATAACAAGACCTGCCCAATGGCATCCTCCGCCTCATTGATAGCACTAGGCAAGCCATTGTCATAGCTAATTTCACCCTCAATCACCTTGCCAACACAAGCACCACAAACACCATTGCGGCAGCCATACTGCATCGATAAACCATGGCGAATGGCAGCATCCAGCATCACCTCATTTTCCTCAACCTCAAAACGGTGACCGCTCGGTTCAAGTTTAACGTTGAAACTCATCATCATTTCCTTGTAATATTCCTGTTCTGTTAGTTCATATTTTCCATCATTTAACAGCGGAGCAAAACCCTGAAAAAGATATTTATTGTCGGTTTTGGCGATATCGGACAACGAGTGGCACAACGCTGGCATCAACAGCAAGCCGAAATATTCACCCTGGCACGGCAAGCCAGGCTTTCACCAAACCATATTCAAGCAAACCTGGATCAGGTGGCAAGCCTATCTGCATGCCCCACCAGGCAGGCCATTGTTTATTACTTCGCCCCGCCGCCACAACACGGCGAAATAGACAGTCGACTGGAAAATTTTCTTGCCGCTATTCAGACAGATGCACTACCTAAACGTTTTATCTACATCAGCACCAGCGGCGTTTACGGTGACTGTGGCGGTGGGTGGGTGACCGAAACAAGCCCACTCAAACCCAGTACCGGCCGCTCCAAAAGACGACTGGCAGCAGAACAAACATTGAGACATTGGGCCAAACAACATCATGTCGCCAGCGTGATTCTTCGGGTTGGCGGTATTTATGGCCCCGGCAAGCTGCCCCTGCAGCGCTTACAACAGGGCATGACCATCCTCTCCCGCCATGTTGCCCCTGTCAGCAATCGCATCCACGCCGATGACCTGGCACGGATCTGCCAAGCCGCCGTCAACGCGCCTAACCAACACAATATTTACAATATCTGCGACAATCATGCCAGCAGCATGTCTGATTATTTTATTCGTGTGGCTGAACATGCTGGACTGCCTGCCCCCTCTGAAGTTGGCTGGCAACAAGCCGAAACAGCACTATCCCCAACCATGCTTTCCTATTTGCGTGAATCACGGCGGATGGACAACAGCAAGATGCTAAATGAATTGCAGGTCACCCTGACATACCCCGACCTTGAGTCAGGCCTTAAGGCTTGCTTTAAATCATCAACCCCTGCTTGATTTGGTGACAGTTATAAAAAAGCAATCAAAGCAGGCAGCTCTGACATTGTGTCTTATGATTTCAGTATCCCTAGCTGGACAAAAAGCCCCATCACTATCAGTTCCGCTGTTCGTTACAGGAAATTTAATAATCGTTATGCCAGATGGGCCCTGGAAGATGATGCCATCGAACTTCCTATCGTTGATATGGCTCGTGACGCAATCACTATTCCCATCAGGAAAAAACGAAAACTAGAAATATATTAACCATATGAAAATAAGGATTGTCTCGCGCCCTATTGGTGTATTTTCCATTGCTTACAACATTGGTATAGAAAAAATAAATATTTGGGGGCCAGAGTAACAACTAACCCTGTTATTCAAAATAATGGACAAAGCATTAAGAGGATATTATTACCGGAGTTTTTTCTCTGACCCCCAAACTTACGCTTCATTGCGCTGAAACAAATTGGGTTTTTACAAACATCCAAGACAGCTATTCTACCGATATTCTCAACGCCGCTGCCACTGCCAACGGCGCTAACAGCAAAGACAGAATCAGCATCGAAGCCAGCAATGCTGATACCCACACCACCCCGGCAGCCATGGAGCGCAGCAAGTCGGTTTCTGGCCCCACCCCAAGCGGGAACAAGCTAACCACAATGATAAAAAAGAACACCGTCGTCAATACATCCGAACGATGACGCAAGGCCAGCATCAGGTCGCGGGCAATGATACATTTTAAAGCCGCAAACATCAGCACTCACTCAAATGGAGATGCTGTAAC